>CAMCVY010000006.1 GCA_945881995.1 Bifidobacterium breve
GCTTCCATGCAAAACGCAGCATCACTGTTTGCTGCACCGCTCTCACAGGCAGTGCGCACCATCGACGCGCTTCGCGCCAAGGTAGAAGCCGATTCGTCGAATTCGGCTCCTACAGCAGCTCCAGCCCCCGCTGAAGTTGACGAGCCCACCGAGTCCGCTGAACCAGTAGAGGCTGTTGCCGAAACTGAAGAAGTTGTCTCTTCCCCCGAATCCTCTGAAGCAGAAGCTCCCGCTGAAGCAGCCGAAACGGCCGAGGAAACCCCGCAGGGCTGACGCCCACAAAAGCGTCGGCCTCGGCCGGCACCAAACCCGAAAGGATCGCTGACATGGCGAAGATGAGTACAGACGATTTGCTTGAGGCTTTCAAGGAAATGTCATTGATCGAGCTCTCTGAGTTCGTTAAGAAGTTCGAAGACACCTTCGAGGTCACCGCTGCTGCCCCCGTGGCAGTTGCTGCAGCTCCCGCTGCTGGTGGCGCTGCTGGTGGCGGCGACGCCGAAGGCGAAAAGGATGAATTTGACGTCATCCTCGAAGCCGCAGGCGACAAGAAGATCCAGGTCATCAAGGAAGTTCGTACATTGACCAACCTGGGACTGAAGGAAGCCAAGGACCTCGTCGAGGCCACTCCGGCCACCGTCCTGGAGAAGGCCAAGAAGGAAGACGCCGACAAGGCCAAGGAAGCTCTCGAAGCTGCCGGCGCCACGGTCGTCTTGAAGTAAGTACTTCACCCAAGAGGGGCTCGGGCGGGATGTCCGCCTGGGCCCTTCTTTTGTGCCTAGAGCCCTGCCTACGAGGGGATTTGTGCACTTTTCGGGGGTGCGGGTACTTGACTAAACCCCCTCGGCTATGATTTAAGCCTGCGCAGCCTTCCGATTTCCCTGTAACCATTGTTTGTCATGCCCTAGTGGTGCCTTCGTGCACCGCTATGACCAGTGGACATAGGTCGTGAAAGTTGCGCGCGACCAGAGACGCCAGCCCAGGGAAGGATCTCTTTTGGCCGCCTCGCGCACTTCATCATCGCACGTACCCGGTCCCAACCGGATTAGTTTCGCAAAGATTCGCGAGCCACTTGAGGTTCCAAACCTCTTGTCGCTCCAAGTCGACAGCTTTGATTCATTGCTGGGTAATGACTTGTGGCGCGCGCGGGTCACCGATGCCATCGCATCGGGACGCACCGACATTCCAGTCAAGTCTGGTCTTGCTGAGATCTTTGAAGAGATCAGCCCGATCGAAGACTTCCAGGGAACCATGTCGTTGGCGTTCTCTGATCCTGAGTTCTACGAGCCGAAGTACACGGTCGAAGAATGCAAGGAGAAGGACCTGACATTCGCAGCGCCGTTGTTCGTTACTGCTGAATTCACCAACAACGAAACTGGTGAAATCAAGAGCCAGACCGTCTTCATGGGTGACTTCCCCTTGATGACCAACAAGGGCACCTTCGTTATCAACGGCACCGAGCGTGTCGTTGTGTCGCAGTTGGTGCGTTCGCCTGGTTGCTACTTTGAAAAGAGCATCGACAAGGTCACCGACAAAGACACCTTTGTCGCCAAGATCATTCCTAGCCGCGGTGCATGGCTGGAGTTCGAGATTGACAAGAAGGACCTCGTCTCGGTCCGCGTTGACCGCAAGCGCAAGCAACCCGTCACCATCTTGCTCAAGGCCTTGGGCTGGAGCAACGAGCAGATCCTCGAAGAGTTCGGCCAGTTTGAATCCATGCGCCTGACCCTGGAAAAGGATCACATCGAAGCTGAAGGCACTCGCACTCAGCAAGAGAACGCCCTCCTTGATATCTACCGCAAGTTGCGTCCGGGCGAACCGCCCACGATTGAGGCTGCGCAAAACCTCATCGACAACTTCTACTTCAATGAGAAGCGTTATGACTTGGCCAAGGTTGGTCGTTTCAAGGTCAACAAGAAGCTCGGCCTTGACCACCCGCTGACTCAAAAGGTCTTGACGGTTGAAGACGTTGTTTCGGTCATCAAGTACATCGTGCGCTTGCACGCTGGTGAAACGGAAATGGATGCACCTACCGGTCCAGTGCGCGTTGAGACTGACGACATTGACCACTTTGGAAACCGTCGCCTGCGTACCGTCGGCGAACTGATCCAGAACCAGGTCCGTACCGGTTTGGCTCGTATGGAGCGTGTTGTGCGCGAGCGTATGACAACCCAAGACGTTGAAGCCATCACCCCGCAGACCTTGATCAACATTCGTCCCGTCGTTGCCTCCATCAAGGAGTTCTTCGGTACGAGTCAGTTGTCACAGTTCATGGACCAGACCAACCCGTTGTCGGGTCTGACCCACAAGCGTCGTCTGTCGGCCCTTGGCCCCGGTGGTTTGTCGCGTGAGCGCGCTGGCTTCGAAGTCCGCGACGTGCACCCGTCTCACTACGGCCGCATGTGTCCGATTGAAACTCCAGAAGGACCAAACATTGGTCTGATTGGTTCGCTGTCCACCTTTGCCCGCGTCAACGAGTTTGGTTTCATCGAGACTCCGTACCGCAAGGTGAAGAAGGGCAAGGTGACCGACCAGATCGATTACCTGACGGCAGACGAAGAAGACCTGCACGTTATTGCTCAGGCCAACGCGCCGTTGGATGCGTCTAGCTCCTTCTCTGAGGACCGCGTCTTGGTTCGTCGTAAGGGTGGCGAAGTCGAGTACATCGAGCCCAACGACGTGGACTACATGGACGTTTCACCTCGCCAGATGGTGTCCGTTGCTACGGCGATGATTCCGTTCCTTGAGCACGACGATGCAAACCGTGCGCTCATGGGATCGAACATGATGCGTCAGTCAGTGCCGCTGTTGCGCGCTGAAGCTCCTCTGGTCGGAACAGGTATGGAATACCGCGCCGCTAAGGATGCTGGTGATGTTGTCGTTGCCACCTCGAGCGGTGTTGTCGCTGAAGTTAGCGCCGACCACGTTGAAGTCGCTAACGATGACGCCACCTACACCACGTACAAGTTGGCTAAGTTCCGTCGCTCGAACCAGGGCACGAGCTACAACCAGAAGGTCATCGTCTCGGAAGGCGATCGCATCGAATCTGGCCAAGTCATAGCTGATGGACCCTGCACCGAAAACGGCGAAATGGCTCTTGGCAAGAACCTGCTCGTGGCATTCATGCCTTGGGAAGGTCACAACTACGAAGACGCCATCATCTTGAACCAGCGCTTGGTGCAAGACGACGTTCTTTCTTCAATTCACATTGAGGAATACGAAATCGATGCCCGCGACACCAAGTTGGGCCCAGAGGAAATCACGCGAGACATTCCTAACGTCTCTGAGGAAATCCTCAAGGACCTCGACGACCGTGGAATCATCCGCGTCGGAGCCGAAGTTGTTCCTGGTGACGTATTGGTCGGCAAGGTCACACCTAAGGGTGAAACCGAGCTCACGCCAGAAGAGCGTTTGTTGCGTGCCATCTTTGGCGAGAAGGCGCGTGAAGTGCGCGACACCTCGTTGAAGGTTCCGCACGGTGAGTCCGGCAAGATCATCGACATTCGCGTGTTTGATCACGAGAACGGCGATGAACTGCCACCGGGCGTTAACCAACTGGTCCGCGTTTACATCGCCCAGAAGCGCAAGATCCAAGACGGTGACAAGCTTGCTGGCCGCCACGGCAACAAGGGTGTTATCTCCAAGATCCTGCCCGCTGAGGACATGCCGTTCTTGGCCGATGGGACCCCCGTCGACATCGTCTTGAACCCACTGGGTGTTCCTGGCCGGATGAACGTCGGTCAGGTTTTGGAAACCCACTTGGGTTGGGTTGCTAAGACTGGTTGGAAGGTCGAAGCATCTGAGGGCGAGTGGCAAAACCGCTTGGTCGACATTGGTGCTGCCGAGGGTGCTCCTGGCACCAACGTGGCCACGCCAGTCTTCGACGGTGCTCGGGAAGAAGAGATCACTGGACTTCTTGCTTCCACGATCGCTAACCGCGATGGCGACCACATGATTGACGGATCCGGTAAGGCCATGTTGTTCGATGGTCGTAGCGGCGAGCCCTTCAAGGCTCCGATTTCCGTTGGTTACATCTACATCTTGAAGCTGCTCCACTTGGTTGACGACAAGATTCACGCTCGTTCAACCGGTCCGTACTCCATGATCACGCAGCAGCCGCTGGGTGGTAAGGCACAGTTCGGTGGTCAGCGCTTTGGTGAGATGGAAGTGTGGGCGCTTGAGGCCTATGGAGCTGCTTACGCACTTCAGGAACTTCTCACGATCAAGTCCGACGACGTCCTTGGACGCGTCAAGGTTTACGAAGCCATCGTCAAGGGCGAAAACATTCCAGAACCTGGCATCCCTGAGTCATTCAAGGTGTTGGTCAAGGAAATGCAGTCGCTCGCGCTCAACGTCGAGGTGTTGTCCAGCGACGGACAGTCCATCGAGATGCGTGACACAGACGACGACGTCTTCCGTGCAGCCGAGGAACTCGGCATTGACCTTTCCCGTCGCGAGCCCAGCAGCGTCGAGGAGGTGTAAGGCCGGCCCCGCCATCGCCTTACACCCCCAAAGACAAAAGAAAGAAGGATCCACGTGCTTGACGTCAACTTCTTCGACGAGCTGCGCATCGGCCTAGCTACTGCCGATGACATCCGCTTGTGGTCCCATGGCGAAGTTAAGAAGCCTGAGACCATCAACTACCGCACCCTCAAGCCTGAGAAGGACGGCTTGTTCTGCGAGAAGATCTTCGGACCTACTCGCGACTGGGAGTGCTACTGCGGTAAGTACAAGCGAGTGCGCTTCAAGGGCATCATCTGTGAGCGTTGCGGTGTTGAAGTCACCCGCGCCAAGGTCCGTCGTGAGCGCATGGGCCACATCGAACTTGCCGCTCCAGTAACTCACATCTGGTACTTCAAGGGTGTTCCTTCGCGTTTGGGTTACCTCCTCGACCTTGCTCCTAAGGACTTGGAAAAGGTCATCTACTTCGCGGCTTACATGATCACCAGCGTGGACGAAGACGCTCGTCACGAAGATCTTCCTAACCATGAGAAGAAAATCGCGATCGAGAAGGAAAAGATCGCCAAGCAGCGTGATGTCGATATCAACGAGCGGGCCAAGAAGCTCGAATCCGACCTTGCTGAGTTGGAAGCCGAAGGCGCCAAGGCCGACGTTCGCCGCAAGGTGCGCGAAGGTGCTGAGCGCGAGATGACTGCGGTTCGCCGTCGTGCCGACAATGAGATTGACCGCATTGATCGTGTTTTTGACCGCTTCAAGACCTTGAAGGTTCAAGACCTTGAAGGCGACGAAATGTTGTATCGCGAAATGCGCGATCGCTTTGGTCGTTACTTCGAAGGTGGCATGGGTGCTGCTGCCATTCAGCGTCGCCTCGAAACCTTTGACCTCGAAGCTGAATCTGAGAAGCTCCGCGACATCGTGCATAACGGCAAGGGACAAAAGAAGACCCGGGCGCTCAAGCGCCTCAAGGTTGTTACCGCCTTCTTGACCACGACCAACAGCCCTGCAGGCATGGTCTTGGACTGCGTTCCTGTCATCCCGCCGGACCTGCGTCCGATGGTGCAACTTGATGGTGGACGTTTTGCCACCTCTGACCTCAACGACCTCTACCGTCGTGTGATCAACCGCAACAACCGTTTGAAGCGTCTGCTTGACCTCGGTGCCCCCGAGATCATCGTGAACAACGAAAAGCGCATGCTGCAAGAAGCGGTTGACGCGTTGTTCGACAACGGTCGTCGTGGCCGTCCGGTCACTGGACCTGGCAACCGCCCGCTGAAGTCGCTCTCCGACATGCTCAAGGGCAAGCAGGGTCGGTTCCGTCAGAACTTGCTCGGAAAGCGCGTGGACTACTCGGGCCGTTCGGTCATCGTGGTTGGTCCTCAGCTCAAGCTGCACCAGTGTGGTCTGCCTAAGCAGATGGCGTTGGAACTGTTCAAGCCGTTCGTGATGAAGCGCTTGGTTGACCTCAACCACGCCCAGAACATCAAGAGCGCCAAGCGCATGGTTGAGCGTGCACGTCCGGTCGTGTGGGACGTTCTCGAAGAGATCATCGCTGAGCACCCAGTGCTGTTGAACCGTGCACCTACGCTGCACCGCTTGGGAATTCAGGCATTCGAACCGCAGTTGGTTGAAGGTAAGGCCATTCAGATTCACCCCTTGGTCTGTACTGCGTTCAACGCCGACTTTGACGGCGACCAGATGGCGGTGCACCTTCCGTTGTCAGCTGAGGCTCAGGCCGAAGCGCGCATCTTGATGCTCTCAAGCAACAACATTTTGTCGCCGGCTAACGGTCGTCCGATTACCTCACCAACGCAGGACATGGTGCTGGGCATCTACTTCCTCACCGGTGAAAAGGAGAACGCTCCGGGTACCGGTCGTGCCTTCAGCACCGTGTCGGAAGCCGTCATGGCCTACGACCGCGGCGACCTTGACCTCCAAGCACGCGTGCACATCCGCTTTGATGACGCTGTTCCCGCCGTAGGGGCCACTGCTCCTGAGGGCTGGGAGCCTGGTCAGCCATTGCGCATCGAGACCACGCTTGGTCGCGCCTTGTTCAACGAAACCCTTCCAGCCGACTTCCCCTACTTCGATGGCGTGGTCGATAAGAAGAAGCTCGGCGCCATTGTCAACGAGCTCTGTGAGCGTTACGCCAAGTCACAGGTCGCTGCAACCCTGGATGCGCTCAAGAGCATCGGCTTCCACTGGGCTACCCGCTCGGGTGTCACCATTTCAATTGACGACGTGGTTGCTCCTACGGCCAAGGCCGGCATTTTGGAAGCACACGAAGTCGAAGCCGACAAGGTCGAAAAGCAGTACTCCCGCGGTTTGATCAGTGACGATGAGCGCCGTCAAGAACTCATCGAAATCTGGACGCGTGCCACCAACGAAGTCTCGACCGCCATGGAAGAAAACTTCAAGCGTTCGGCCACCAACCCGGTGTGGATGATGGTCAACTCTGGTGCTCGCGGAAACATGATGCAGGTCCGTCAGATCGCTGGTATGCGTGGACTTGTGGCTAACCCCAAGGGTGAAATCATCCCGCGTCCGATTAAGGCCAACTTCCGTGAAGGCCTGTCGGTGCTCGAGTACTTCATCTCGACCCACGGTGCTCGCAAGGGTCTGGCCGACACCGCGTTGCGTACAGCCGACTCCGGTTACCTGACCCGTCGTTTGGTCGACGTTTCACAAGATGTGATCGTTCGCGAGGATGACTGTGGTTCCGAGCGCGGCTTGAAGTTGCCGATTGTTGAAATTGGCAAGGACGGCGTCGCTCGTGAGCTCGAGAACCTCGAATCCTCAGTCGTCGGTCGCTGGTTGGCCGAAGATGTCAAGATCGAGCGGACCACGTTGGCCAAGGCCGGCGTTGACCTTTCCGCACCTCTGCTGGCCGAGTTGGTTGCCAAGGGCGTGACCGAGGTCCGTGCTCGCTCGGTGCTGACCTGTGAAGCCGAAATCGGTATCTGTGCACGTTGCTACGGCCGTTCGTTGGCCACCGGCAAGTTGGTGGACGTGGGTGAAGCCGTCGGCATCATCGCCGCTCAGTCCATTGGTGAACCCGGTACCCAGCTGACGATGCGTACCTTCCACACCGGTGGCGTGGCTGGTGATGACATCACGCACGGTCTGCCTCGTGTGGTGGAGCTGTTTGAAGCCCGTACCCCGCGTGGTGTGGCACCCATCAGCGAAGTCGCTGGACGAGTGCGAATCGAGGAACTCGAGCGCACCCGCAAGATCACGATCGTTCCTGATGATGGATCAGAGGAGATCGAGCACATCACCTCGCGCCGTGCCCGCCTCTTGGTCGCGGATGGCGCTCACGTGGATGTTGGTGAACTGCTTGTCCTTGGCGCCAAGGACCCCAAGCAGGTTTTGCGTATTCAAGGTATGCGTGAAGTTCAACTCCACTTGGCTGCTGAAGTGCAAGAGGTGTACCGCTCACAGGGTGTATCCATTCACGACAAGCACATTGAAGTCATCGTGCGTCAAATGTTGCGTCGCATCACGATCATCGAAGGTGGAAGCACGGAGTACCTGCCTGGTGAACTCGTTGAGCGTGCTGCCTTTGAGCGGGTCAACCGTGCCGTGGTTGCTGACGGCGGAACTCCTGCCTCGGGTCGTCCCGAGCTCATGGGTATCACCAAGGCATCACTGGCCACCGAATCATGGTTGTCAGCGGCTTCCTTCCAAGAGACCACTCGCGTGCTCACCGACGCGGCGATCAACGCCAAGTCTGACCCGTTGGTTGGTCTGAAGGAAAACGTGATCTTGGGCAAGCTGATCCCAGCTGGCACCGGGTTGCAGCGTTACCGCGATGTGAAGGTCGAGCCAACTGAGGAAGCCAAGAATGCGGTCTACTCAGTGATGCAGAACTTCGCTGATTACGACTACTCGAACTTCGGTCGCGGGTCAGGTGAAGCCGTGCCGCTGGATGAGTTTCAGTTTCCGCGGTAGTAATTAAGCGTTAATCATGATGTGGCGCGTGGTGGTGCCTTCGGCAACTACCACGCGCTCCGTCATGTCTGGGCTAAAGAGTCCGTGGTCAATCACGCCAGGAGTGGCCGATAGTCGCGCGGCCAAAGAAGCGGGATCATCGAGCGACCCCAGCCAGTCGGCGATGACTCCACCATCAGGACTGCGGGGTACATCGCGTAGGGACACCGTTCCCAGAGCCCGCACAGTAGCCGCCAAGCCGTAGTCCAAGAGTTCCAACGGCAAGGGAGCGGTGAGCGCAGGAACGAGTTTGTCGCTGGACACGATCACGATAAATCGGTCGGCCGCGGCCGCCACACACTTTTCCCGCGTATGGGCAGCGCCGCCACCCTTGATGATCCAACCAGCCGGATCAACTTGGTCAGCTCCATCGATGGCCATGTCCAGATGGGCCACCCCCTCGAGGCCGGCGAAAGAAGAAACGTTGAGCCCCAGCTCTCGAGCGATCTTTTCGGTTTGAGGTGATGTGGAGACGCACTCCACATCAATGGCCCGATCTGCCAATGCTTGGAGCAAGAATGCGACCGTGGATCCGGTGCCTAATCCCAGTTTCATGCCGCTTTCGACGAGCTGGGCAGCGGCTATGGCAGCAGCCTGCTTTTCAATGTCGGATGGGTTCATCGGTGTCCTTGGCGCGAGCGGGCAGGTGAGTTGATCGTACTGAGGCCTGCACCTAGATCCCCGACTCATCGGTAGCCTGTCGGACATGCGCCCCACTCAAGCCCTGCAGAACGCCGGTCAAAGTATTTGGCTGGACAACATCACGCGAGGAATGCTGGGCTCGGGTGAGCTGCAGCGCTACGTGGATGAGTTGTCAGTGACGGGGTTGACGTCCAACCCTTCAATTTTCCAAAAAGCCTTTACCGAAACTGCTGATTATCAGACAGCCATTGCTGCTGCCGAAACGTCGGCGCCAGAAGAGCTCTTCATGCAGTTGGCCATTGAAGACCTGCAAGCCGCTGCCGATGTGTTCGCGGATGTGCACGCACGCACCGACGGTGTCGACGGATGGGTCTCGCTGGAAGTATCACCGTTGTTGGCCTATGACGCACAGAGCACGATTGAGGCAGCAGTTGAGGTGCACCAGCGGTTGGCTCGCCCCAATGTCTTCATCAAGATTCCCGGTACGCCACAAGGGCTTCCAGCCGTAGAGGAAGCCATTTACCGAGGCATCCCAGTCAACGTCACCTTGTTGTTTTCGTTAAAGCAGTACCTCGATTGCGTAGCGGCTTATCAACGCGGCATCATGCGCCGAATCGCTGCGGGTTTGAATGCCGACGTGGCATCGGTTGCTTCGGTGTTCATCTCGCGATGGGATGCAGCAGTGGTTGGTCGAGTGCCAGCCGAACTCACAGGAAAGTTAGCTTTGGCTGTAGGGGAGAGCGTTCACCACGCGTATGCCCGCATGCTCAATGACACGACGCAACAGGCGATCGCTACCTCTGGTGGCCGGCCACAGCGCCTGCTTTTTGCCAGCACATCTACCAAGGACCCCTCGGCATCGGACACCTTGTACGTCGAAGGGCTGATTGCTCCCAACACCATCAACACCATGCCCGATGCCACGCTCCAGGCCTTTGCCGATCACGGCCGAGTGGGGGACATCCTCGATGGATCAGGCGGTACCAGCCAGGCGACCTTGGCGGCCTTTGCTGAGCACGGGATTGACGTGCCTGGGCTGGGAGTGGAACTGCAGGAGCAGGGTGCCCAGGCCTTCGTTCAGGCGTGGCAAGACCTCATGGCCGTCCTCGACCCTGGGCAATAGACCCCCCGCCTCGGACCCCGTTAAGTGCACTCCGGTACAGTTCACCGCCGTGCCTGAGATGCCTCGGGACCGCTGATGTGAAAGTGCCCTTTTGAGGGTTTGGTCGCATCGGAATTGCAAGTCGGCAGCGACGTGGGCTTCCCCGCAACCCGCCTCTGATTCGCAATACCTCTCCTGCGTTCTGGATGAGTTGGTATGCGTTCGCGCATTCCGACACACCCGACCGCGTGGGCCGGAGTGAACGAGGCAAAGCAAGCACACCGAACACCAAGTGCAGCACTTCACGAAAAGGACAACATCGGTGCCAACGATCCAACAGCTAGTCCGCAAGGGCCGGCAGGACAAGGTCTCAAAGACCAAAACACCCGCGCTTAAGGGCAGCCCTCAGCGTCGCGGTGTGTGCACCCGTGTCTATACGACGACTCCTAAGAAGCCGAACTCAGCGTTGCGCAAGGTCGCACGTGTGCGTTTGTCCAGTGGAGTTGAAGTCACTGCTTACATTCCTGGTGTTGGTCACAACTTGCAAGAACACTCCATCGTGTTGGTTCGTGGTGGTCGTGTGAAGGACCTTCCTGGTGTCCGCTACAAGGTTGTGCGCGGATCACTCGACACCCAAGGTGTAAAGAACCGTAAGCAAGCGCGTAGTCGCTACGGCGCGAAGAAGGAGAAGGGCTAATGCCACGTAAGGGTCCAGCTCCCAAGCGCCCCATCATCATTGACCCCGTATTCCAGTCAACACTGGTTACGCAGTTGGTCAACAAGATTTTGCTCGATGGCAAGAAGTCAACGGCTGAAGCCATTGTGTACGGCGCCCTTGAAGGCTGCCGCGAAAAGACCGGTACTGACCCGGTTGTGACGCTGAAGCGGGCCCTTGACAACGTCAAGCCCACCTTGGAAGTGCGTAGCCGTCGTGTCGGTGGCGCCACCTACCAGGTTCCGGTTGAAGTCAAGGCAGGCCGCAGCACCACCCTTGCCCTTCGTTGGTTGATCAGCTACTCACGCGCTCGTCGTGAGAAGACGATGACGGAGCGTTTGATGAACGAGATTCTTGATGCAAGCAATGGTCTTGGTGCCAGCGTGAAGAAGCGTGAAGACACTCACAAGATGGCTGAGTCCAACAAGGCCTTCGCCCACTACCGCTGGTAAACACCAACTTTTTCCACTAACCGTTCTACCGAAGGAGAGCACAGCGTGTCGACGTCAACCGCAATTGATCTCGCCATGGTTCGCAACATTGGAATCATGGCGCACATTGACGCGGGCAAGACCACGACCACTGAGCGCATCCTTTTCTACACCGGTATCAACTACAAGATCGGTGAAGTTCACGACGGCGCAGCCACGATGGACTGGATGGAGCAGGAACAAGAGCGCGGTATCACGATTACCTCCGCTGCTACAACCTGTCAGTGGGATAACCACGTCATTAACATCATTGACACCCCCGGCCACGTGGACTTCACGGTGGAAGTGGAGCGCTCGCTTCGCGTCCTCGATGGAGCCGTGGCCGTTTTTGATGGTGTAGCCGGCGTTGAGCCACAGTCCGAGACTGTGTGGCGTCAGGCTGACAAGTACGACGTCCCCCGCATTTGCTTCGTTAACAAGTTGGACCGCACGGGTGCTGAATTCCAGCGCTGCGTAGACATGATTGTCGAGCGTTTGAATGCCACCCCCTTGGTTTTGCAAGTTCCTATCGGAGCTGAAGGCGACTTCGTAGGGGTTGTGGACTTAGTCGGCATGAAGGCGTTGACCTGGCGTGGTGAAACCCAGCTTGGTGAAGATTATGCAGTCGAGGAAATCCCCGCAGACCTGGTTGATGAAGCAGCCCAAGGTCGCGAGCTCTTGATTGAGACCTTGGCCGATGCTGATGATCAGTTTGCTGAGCTCTTCCTCGAACTCGATGGTGCTGAGCCGGCTGAAGCCGATCTGATTGCCGCGATTCGTCGCGCAACCTTGGGCAACAAGCTCAACCCCGTTCTGTGCGGCACCGCGTTTAAGAACAAGGGTGTTCAGCCCATGCTCGACGCAGTGGTTCGCTACCTTCCTTCCCCTCTGGACATTGGCGCCGTTGAAGGTCACAAGGTCAACGACGAAGAAATCATCATTGCGCGCAAGCCTGAAGAGTCTGAGCCATTTGCCGCTCTTGCCTTCAAGATCATGACGGACCCGCACTTGGGCAAGCTCACCTACCTGCGCATCTACTCCGGCGTTCTTGAATCCGGAACTCAGGTGCTCAACTCGGTGAAGGGCCGCAAAGAGCGCATCGGCAAGATTTACCAGATGCACGCCAACAAGCGTGAGGAAATCCCCAGCATGGGTGCCGGTCACATCGTGGCCGTTATGGGACTCAAGGACACCACCACTGGTGAAACCTTGTGCGACCCGAGCAACCCTGTTGTTCTCGAATCCATGACCTTCCCGGCCCCGGTTATTCACGTGGCGATCGAGCCCAAGACCAAGGGTGACCAAGAGAAGTTGGGTATGGCTATTCAGCGTCTTGCTGAAGAAGACCCCACCTTCCAGGTGCGTACCGATGAAGAAACCGGTCAGACCATCATTGCCGGAATGGGCGAGCTTCACCTTGATGTCCTTGTTGACCGTATGCGTCGTGAGTTCAAGGTTGAAGCCAACGTTGGTAAGCCACAGGTGGCCTACCGCGAAACGATTCGTAAGGCTGTTGCCAAGGTTGAATACACGCATAAGAAGCAGACCGGTGGTTCAGGTCAGTACGCGCGAGTAATCATTGACATCGAACCTGCCGGTGAAGTCGGTGGCTACGAATTCGTCAACGCCGTCACCGGTGGTCGCATTCCCCGTGAATACATCCCATCCGTTGACCAGGGTTGCCAAGAAGCCATGGAGTTCGGTGTGCTCGCCGGCTACCCGTTGGTGGACGTCAAGGTAACTTTGAAAGACGGCGCTTACCACGACGTTGACTCTTCGGAACTTGCCTTCAAGATCGCCGGATCCATGGCGTTCAAGGATGCAGCTCGTCGCGCAGACCCAGTGATCATGGAACCAGTGATGGCTGTCGAGGTGACCACCCCAGAGGACTTCATGGGTGAAGTCATTGGTGACCTCAACTCGCGTCGTGGACAAATTCAGGCGATGGATGAGCGGGCCGGCGTACGCGTCGTCACCGCTGTTGTCCCGCTGTCAGAGATGTTCGGCTATGTGGGAGATCTACGAAGCAAGACCCAAGGCCGTGCAAGTTACTCCATGCAATTTGATTCCTACGCAGAAGTTCCTAAGAACGTCTCGCTGGAAATCATCGCTAAGGCTCGGGGCGAATAACCCCGGAAACAAGGGTTGAGGCACCCGCCTCAACTTGTACTACCCGCACTATCAATCAGACGTCGTACGGCGTGAAGATCAAGTCCCGAGGAGGACGCAGTGGCGAAGGCAAAGTTTGAACGGACTAAGCCGCACGTCAACATCGGCACCGTTGGCCACATCGACCACGGTAAGACCACTCTTACCGCAGCGATCACCAAGGTGCTGCATGACCGGTACCCGGACGTGAACCCATTCACGCCGTTTGACCAAATTGACAAGGCGCCAGAAGAGCGCCAACGCGGTATCACCATTTCGATTGCTCACGTGGAGTACCAGACTGAGGCGCGTCACTACGCACACGTCGACTGCCCTGGCCACGCTGACTACATCAAGAACATGATCACCGGTGCCGCCCAGATGGACGGCGCAATCCTCGTGGTTGCAGCAACTGACGGCCCCATGCCTCAGACCAAGGAGCACGTCATCTTGGCCCGCCAGGTGGGTGTCCCCGCGATCGTAGTTGCCTTGAACAAGTCGGACATGGTTGATGACGAGGAAATCCTCGAGCTCGTGGAACTCGAAGTCCGCGAATTGCTCAACCAATACGAATTCCCTGGCGATGACATTCCTGTCGTTCGCGTGTCCGCACTCAAGGCCCTTGAAGGCGACGCCGCGTGGGGCGAAAAGATCATGGAATTGATGGCTGCTGTTGACGCTTCAATCCCGACTCCTGCGCGCGATGTTGAGAAGCCCTTCTTAATGCCCGTTGAAGACGTCTTCACGATCACTGGTCGTGGAACCGTTGTTACCGGTCGTATCGAGCGTGGCATCGTCAAGGTCAACGAGGAAGTCGAAATCGTCGGCATCCGCGAAGACACTCAGAAGAGCACCGTTACCGGTATCGAGATGTTCCGCAAATTGCTCGACACAGGTGAAGCTGGCGAAAACGTTGGCGTCCTGCTGCGTGGAACCAAGCGTGAAGACGTTGAGCGTGGCCAGGTGCTGTGTAAGCCTGGTTCGGTTACGCCTCACACCGAGTTCGAAGCCACGGTCTACATCTTGTCGAAGGATGAGGGTGGTCGACACACTCCGTTCTTCAACAACTACCGCCCACAGTTCTACTTCCGGACCACTGACGTGACCGGTGTTGTGGACTTGCCGGCCGGTAAAGAGATGGTCATGCCTGGTGACGACACCGAAATGACGGTCACTTTGATTCAGCCCATCGCCATGGAGGACGGTCTTCGCTTCGCAATCCGCGAAGGTGGCCGCACCGTGGGAGCTGGACGAGTTACCAAGATCCTCAAGTGATGACTCCGGGGCGCCAAGTCACTTGTCGCCCCGGACCATCCACCCCCTGCACTATCCGGACCACAGTTAAGGACACGTAGCCACCATGGCGGGACAAAAGATCCGCATCAGGTTGAAGGCCTATGACCACGAGGTCATCGATTCGTCAGCGCGCAAGATCGTTGACACGGTGACGCGTACTGGTGCAAAGGTTGCCGGCCCGGTGCCGTTGCCCACGGAAAAGAACGTGTTCTGTGTAATCCGTTCACCACACAAGTACAAGGACAGTCGCGAACACTTTGAGATGCGCACGCACAAGCGTCTCATCGACATTCTCGACCCCACGCCCAAGACGGTTGATTCGCTGATGCGTCTCGACCTTCCGGCTGGTGTCGACATCGAGATCAAGCTCTAAGGGACTACGACAATGAGCAGGCAGGTCAAGGGAGTGCTGGGCACCAAGCTCGGTATGACCCAGGTATGGGACGAGAACAACAAGATCGTCCCCGTTACGGTCATTGCGGCCGGACCATGCGTTGTCACGCAGGTTCGTACCCCTGACGTTGATGGTTACTCAGCTGTGCAACTGGCGTTTGGCGCGATTGACCCCCGTAAGGTCAACAAGCCTGCTGCTGGACACTTCGCCAAGGCCGGGGTTACTCCTCGTCGCCACTTGGTTGAATTGCGCACCGACGATGCTGCTGAGTACGAGCTGGGCCAAGAAGTCACCGCTGAAGTTTTTGAAGCCGGTCAACTCGTTGACGTCACCGGTACCACCAAGGGCAAGGGCTACGCCGGTGTGATGAAGCGTCACGGCTTCGCCGGTGTCAGTTCTTCGCACGGTTCCCACAAGAACCACCGCAAGCCTGGTTCGATCGGCGCTTGCGCCACTCCAGGTCGCGTGTTCCGCGGTACGCGCATGGCCGGCCGGATGGGTGGCGATCGTCAGACCACTCAGAGCCTGACAGTGCACTCCATTGACGCCGAAAAGGGCTTGGTCTTGGTAAAGGGTGCAATCCCTGGTCCCAAGGGCGGACTCGTCTTGGTTCGTAACGCCGTGAAGGGAGCCTGACGATGACCAGCATTGACCTGCGCACCCCCACGGGCGAGACCAAGGGCAGCATTGAATTGCCCGAGGAAATTTTTGATGTGACGGTCAACATTCCGTTGATCCACCAAGTTGTTGTGGCTCAGTTGGCTGCCGCTCGTCAGGGCACCCACTCCACCAAGACTCGCGGCGAAGTCCGCGGTGGTGGTAAGAAGCCGTACGCGCAGAAGGGAACTGGTCGCGCCCGTCAGGGTTCGATCCGATCACCTCAGTTCGCCGGTGGTGGAGTAGTGCATGGGCCTAAGCCTCGTGACTACAGCCAGCGAACCCCCAAGAAGATGAAGGCCGCTGCGTTGCGTGGCGCTTTGTCGGATCGCGCTCGCAACGGTCGCGTTCACGTTCTGACGTCATTCATTGATGGCGGGGCACCTTCGACCAAAGAAGCTCTAGGCGCGATCAGCAACTTGACCGAGCGTAAGAACATCTTGGTTGTCTTGGACCGCACCGAGGAGTCCTCGTGGCGTTCATTGCGCAACCTAGGCAATATTCACTTGATCACGCCAGACCAGTTGAACACCTACGACGTCCTGGTTAGCGACGATGTGGTCTTCACGAAGGCATCAATCGACACCTTCCTCGATGGCGCGCCTCGCGGCAAGTCGGTCAAGGCTGTTGCATCCGAGTTCGAGATTGATGGGAGTGACGCATGAGAATCGCTGATCCGCGCGACATTTTGCTTGCGCCCGTGGTCTCCGAGAAGAGCTACAGCCTTCTTGACGAGAACAAGTACACGTTCTTGGTTGACCCTCGGGCCAACAAGACTCAGATCAAGATCGCCGTTGAGCAGGTTTTCAACGTCACTGTCTTGTCGGTTAACACTGCCAACCGTCAGGGCAAGCGCATCCGTACGAGGTCAGGATTTGGCCGCCGTGCAGCGACTAAGCGCGCGATTGTCAGTGTCACACCAGGTCAGCGCATCGACATTTTCGGAGGGCCGGTCTCCTAAGGACCGACTCACCTAACGATTAAGGGAAAACACCATGGGTATCCGTAAGTACAAGCCGACAACACCAGGCCGTCGTGGCTCAAGTGTTGCCGACTTCGCTGAGATCACGCGGTCTCAGCCGGAGAAGTCGTTGGTGCGCCCCCTGCATAGCAAGGGTGGACGCAACAACACCGGTCGGATCACTACGCGTCACCAAGGTGGCGGCCACAAGCGTGCCTACCGTGTTATTGACTTCCGTCGTGCGGACAAGGACGGCGTTCCCGCCACCGTTGCTCACATTGAGTACGACCCCAACCGCACCGCGCGTATTGCGTTGCTGCACTACGCCGATGGCGAGAAGCGTTACATCATTGCCCCGAACAAGGTGGCGCAAGGCGACAAGATCGAAAGTGGTCCCACCGCCGACATCAAGCCCGGAAACAACTTGCCTTTGCGTAACATCCCCGTCGGTACCGTGATTCACGCTATTGAATTGCGTCCCGGTGGCGGCGCCAAGCTGGCTCGTTCAGCTGGTGCCAGCGTGCAGCTCGTCGCCAAGGAAGGTCGCTTCGCTCAGTTGCGTCTGCCCTCTGGTGAAATCCGCAACGTGGATGTGCGTAACCGCGCCACGGTTGGAGAAGTCGGCAACGCCGAACAATCCAACATCAACTGGGGTAAGGCCGGCCGGATGCGTTGGAAGGGCAAGCGCCCAACCGTTCGTGGTGTGGCTATGAACCCGGTTGACCACCCACACGGTGGTGGTGAAGGTAAGACCTCCGGTGGTCGTCACCCAGTGAGTCCTTGGGGACAAGCCGAAGGCCGTACCCGCAAGAAGAACAAAGCAAGTGACAAGTACATCGTCCGTCGCCGCAAGTCGAACAAGAAGCGCTAGGAGTACTAGTTCATGCCTCGCAGTTTGAAAAAGGGTCCGTTCGTCGACGACCATCTGATGAAGAAGGTCGACGCTCAGAACGAGGCTGGCACGAAGAACGTCATCAAGACGTGGTCGCGCCGCTCCATGATCGTGCCTGCCATGCTCGGCCACACCATGGCCGTTCACGATGGTCGCAAGCACGTGCCGGTTTTTGTCACGGAATCCATGGTTGGGCACAAGCTCGGTGAGTTTGCTCCCACCCGTACCTTCCGCGGCCACATCAAGGATGACCGAAAGTCCCGTAACCGCTAAACAGCGTTTACATCAAGAGTTCAGTTCACCCACGAGTCAGGAGTAAGACATGGAAGCCAGGGCCCAGGCGCGGTACGTCCGCGTTACGCCCATGAAGGCACGACGGGTCGTTGACCTGATTCGTGGCCTTCCGGCGGCCGATGCTGCAGCAATTCTGCGGTTCGCCCCTCAGGCTGCAAGCGAGCCCGTGGGTAAGGTCCTCGCTAGCGCGGTGGCCAACGCAGAGAACAACTTGCGCATCAACCCCGCAACCCTGATCGTGTCGCAGGCCTACGTTGACGAAGGTCCGACCATGAAGCGTTTCCGTCCGCGCGCCCAAGGCCGTGCGTACCGCATCCGTAAGCGCACCAGCCACATCACCGTTGTCGTTGCTTCGGTTGATCAATCGAAGGGTGGGGCCAACTAGTGGGCCAGAAAGTCAATCCCCATGGTTTCCGACTTGGAATTACTTCCGAGTTTAGGTCGCGTTGGTTTGCTGACAGCAGCGCTGTCGGTCAGCGTTACCGCGACTACATCAAGGAAGACGTCGCCATCCGCGAACTCATGACTAAGGGCATGGAGCGCGCCGGAATTTCTCGCGTCGAAATCGAGCGCACCCGTGATCGCGTTCGCGTGGACATTCACACCGCACGCCCCGGCATCGTCATTGGTCGTCGTGGAGCCGAAGCAGACCGCATTCGTGGCGACCTGGAAAAGCTCACCGGCAAGCAGGTCCAGTTGAACATTCTTGAGGTCAAGAACCCTGAGATTGACGCACAACTTGTGGCCCAGGGTGTTGCTGAGCAACTGTCCAGCCGAGTTTCGTTCCGTCGTGCCATGCGTAAGTCCATGCAGGGGACCATGAAGTCTGGTGCCAAGGGCATCCGAGTTCAGGTGTCTGGTCGTTTGGGTGGCGCTGAAATGTCACGCTCGGAGTTCTACCGCGAAGGTCGTGTACCGCTGCACACCTTGCGTGCCGATATTGACTACGGCTTCTACGAGGCTCGTACCACCTTCGGTCGTATTGGTGTCAAGGTCTGGATCTACAAGGGTGACCTCATCGGTGGCCGTGCAGAGCGTGCCCAGAAGGAAGCCCTGGAGCGCGCTGCTAGTCGCGGCCGCCCCTCGACCCCTCGCACCGGTGGTCGTCCACGCCGTGCCGAAGCCGAAGCTGTCATCACGTCGGAATCTGCTGAGTCCGTAGCAGTGGTTACCGAAGCCGCTCCTGTTGTTGTTACTGAAACCACTGAGGGGGCATGACATGTTGATTCCTCGCAAAGTGAAGTACCGCAAGCAGCACCGCCCTGATCGTCACGGTGCAGCTTCTGGTGGTACTCGCGTAGTTTTCGGCGAGTGGGGCATTCAAGCCCTTGAGCCGGCTTATGTCACCAACCGTCAGATTGAGGCTGCTCGTATTGCGATCACGCGTCACATCCGTCGTGGTGGCAAGGTCTGGATCACTATTTACCCAGACCGCCCGTTGACCAAGAAGCCTGCTGAAACCCGCATGGGTTCTGGTAAGGGTTCACCCGAATGGTGGGTGGCCAACGTTAAGCCCGGACGCGTGATGTTCGAGTTGTCTTTCCCCAACGAAAAGGTGGCGAAAGAAGCTTTGACCCGCGCCGTGCACAAGCTTCCGATGAAGTGCCGAATTATTCGGCGCGAGGCAGGTGAGGCATAAATGGCCGTCAACGCCAGTATTACGGAGATCCGCGATCTCGATGACGAAGCATTGGTCATCAAGTTGCGCGAATCCAAGGAAGAACTGTTCAACCTCAGGTTTCAAGCGGCCACTGGTCAGCTTGAAAGTCATGGACGTCTGCGTTCAGTCCGCAAGGACATTGCGCGGATTTACACCATCATGCGTGAGCGCGAGCTCGGCATTACCTCCTACGAAGGCGGTGCAGCATGAGTGAAAACAGCATCGATCGCGCAGACCGCAAGGTACGCGAAGGCCTGGTCGTCAGCGACAAGATGGATAAGACCGTCGTCGTCGCCGTCGAAGACCGCTTCAAGCACGCGGTTTACAGCAAGATCGTTCGCCGTACCAACAAGCTCAAGGCCCACGATGAAGACAACGCTGCCGGTATTGGTGACCGCGTTTTGATCATGGAAACCCGCCCACTCTCAGCCACCAAGCGCTGGCGAGTGGTTGAAATTCTCGAAAAGGCCAAGTAACACCCACCCGTCCGTTCCGCCAGGCTCGGTAAGAGAACCAGCAGACACTTCAGGAGTAATCGTGATCCAGCAGGAGTCGCGGCTTCGCGTCGCCGACAACACCGGTGCCAAGGAAATCTTGTGCATCCGCGTTCTCGGCGGTTCGGGTCGGCGTTATGCCGGTATCGGTGACGTCATCGTCGCCACAGTCAAGGACGCCATCCCCGGTGGCGGTGTGAAGAAGGGTGACGTCGTCAAGGCGGTCATCGTTCGCACCACTAAGGAGCGTCGTCGTCCCGATGGTTCGTACATCAAGTTCGACGAGAACGCTGCCGTCCTCCTCAAGGGCGATGGTGAGCCTCGTGGTACTCGCATCTTTGGTCCAGTCGGCCGTGAACTTCGCGACAAGAAGTTCATGAAGATCATTTCGTTAGCGCCGGAGGTGCTCTGATGAACATCAAAAAGGGCGACCTCGTACAGGTCATTTCAGGACGCGACAAGGGTCTCCAGGGCAAGGTCATTGCTGCCTTCCCCGAGACTGACAAGCTCCTGGTTGAGGGTGTGAACCGCGTGACGCGTCACACCAAGGTCGAGCAGACACAGTTTGGTTCCAAGCAAGGTGGAATCATCACCACTGAGGCTCCGATCCACGTCAGCAACGTCATGTTGGTGGACCCCGAGACCAAGAAGCCCACGCGCGTTGGCTTCCGCAAGGAATCTGTGGAGCTGCCTAACGGCACCACCAAAGAACGCAGCGTGCGAATCTCAAAGCGAACCGGTAAGGACATCTGATGACTGACACCTCTAACTCACCGCGCTTGAAGCTTCGCTACCGCGAAGAGATCTCGCCCGCTTTGCGCGAAGAGTTCTCCTACGCCAACGTCATGCAGGTCCCCACCGTCACCAAGATCGTCGTCAACATGGGTGTGGGTGAAGCCGCTCGTGACTCCAAGCTCATCGATGGTGCCGTCCGCGACCTGTCCGCCATCACCGGCCAAAAGCCGACCGTGACGAAGGCTCGCAAGTCAATCGCGCAGTTCAAGTTGCGTGAAGGAATGCCCATTGGCGCACACACCACCTTGCGTGGCGACCGCATGTGGGAGTTCTTGGACCGCCTCTTGTCGGTAGCCCTTCCTCGTATTCGTGACTTCCGTGGCTTGTCTCCCAAGCACTTTGACGGTCGCGGTAACTACACCTTTGGTCTCACCGAACAGTCCATGTTCCACGAGATTGATCAAGACAAGATTGACCGAGTTCGCGGAATGGACATCACCATCGTGACCACGGCCATCAATGACGACGAGGGCCGGGCACTGCTTCGCCGCCTGGGCTTTCCCTTCAAGGAGAACTGATATGGCAAAGAAGGCCCTAGTCAATAAGGCAGAGCGCAAGCCGAAGTTCAAGGTTCGCGGCTACACCCGATGCAACCGTTGCGGTCGCCCGCACGCGGTATATCGCAAGTTCGGCTTGTGCCGTATCTGCCTTCGCGAGATGGCACACCGCGGCGAACTCCCCGGCATCACCAAGAGCAGCTGGTAACTACCACTACGACGAAGGTCCCCGCGGGGAAACCACGACGAGAAAGGCCTTGAGGCCAAGCACATGACCATGACAGACCCGATTGCGGACATGTTGACCCGCGTCCGGAACGCAAACTCTGCGTACCACGACGTCGTTCTCATGCCATCAAGCAACATCAAGACGCACGTGGCCGACATCCTCAAGCGTGAGGGTTACATCGGTAGCTGGAGCGTGGAAGATGCTGAAGGCGGCGTAGGCAAGACCTTGCGTCTTGACCTGAAGTACGGCCCCAACCGCGAGCGTTCAATCGCCGGCATCAAGCGCGTTTCCAAGCCCGGTCTTCGCGTGTACGCAAAGTCCACCGCACTTCCTAAGGTCCTTGGCGGCCTGGGCATTGCGATCATCTCGACCTCGTCCGGTCTTTTGACTGACCGACAGGCCGCTAAGCAGGGTGTAGGCGGAGAAGTTCTCGCCTACGTCTGGTAACGGGAGGTCATCGAAATGTCACGCATTGGACGTATGCCGATCACCATTCCTAACGGTGTTGAAATCAACGTTGACGGCCAGGAAGTCACGGTCAAGGGTCCCAAGGGAACTTTGAGCGAGATCATCGTTGAGCCCATCAAGGTTGTTCGCAATGATGACGGATCTATCGGTGTGGAACGCCCCGATGACGAGCGCCGTAACCGCTCACTTCATGGTCTGTCGCGCACTTTGATCAATAACATGGTCGTCGGTGTCACCGAGGGCTACAAGAAGACGCTCGAGATTGTTGGCGTTGGTTACCGTGTGGCTCCCGCTGGCAAGAACCTTGAGTTCGCTCTTGGCTTTAGCCACCCGGTCATTGTTGAAGCTCCTGAAGGAATCTCCTTCGAGGTGGAATCACCCACTCGCTTCCACGTCAGTGGGATTAACAAGCAGCGTGTGGGCGAAGTGTCCGCCAATATCCGCAAGTTGCGTAAGCCTGACCCGTACAAGGGCAAGGGCGTGCGTTACCAAGGTGAAGTCGTTCGCCGCAAGGTCGGAAAGGCGGGTAAGTAAGCCATGGCTGTCTCCGTAAAGTTGAGTGGTACTCCCACCAACCCCAAGACGATTGGTCGCCGCCGCCGCCACATTCGCGTTCGCAAGAAGGTCAGTGGCACCCCAGACCGTCCCCGCTTGGTGGTAACGCGCTCCACGCGTCACCTCTTCGTGCAGATCGTCGACGACGTTGCTGGTCGCACCTTGGTGTCTGCCTCCACGATGGAAGCCGACCTGCGTTCAAGTGGCGACGACAAGACGGCTAAGGCTCGCTCCGTGGGTGGCAACATCGCCCAGCGGGCCAAGGACGCGGGCATCAGCACCGTCGTGTTTGACCGTGGCGGGAACCGTTACGCCGGACGCGTTGCAGCTTTGGCTGACGGAGCCCGCGAAGGAGGTCTCGACTTCTAATGACGATGACTTCAGCAACTACAGAAACGAGGGTCAACTGATGGCAGGCGCTGCAGGCGGCAACGAACGCCGCGACCGTCGTGATGGCCGTGGCCCAGCCGCGGAAAAGAGTGCTTACCTTGAGCGTGTGGTAACGATCAACCGCGTGTCCAAGGTGGTTAAGGGTGGACGTCGCTTTAGCTTCACCGCTTTGGTTGTTGTCGGCGACGGTAACGGTCAAGTTGGTGTGGGTTATGGCAAGGCCAAGGAAGTCCCCGCCGCGATTGCCAAGGGTGTCGAAGAAGCCAAGCGCAACTTCTTCACCGTTCCCCGCATTCAGGGCACCATCCCGCACAGTGTTCAAGGTGAAGCCGCTGCTGGCGTAGTTCTCTTGCGCCCGGCCTCACCTGGTACCGGAGTTATCGCCGGTGGACCAGTGCGTGCCGTGCTTGAGTGCGCTGGCGTTCACGATGTCTTGAGCAAGTCCTTGGGTTCTGACAATGCCATCAACGTGGTTCACGCCACGGTGGCAGCCCTGCGCATGCTCGAAAGCCCGCAGGCTGTTGCGGCTCGCCGCGGATTGCCTGTCGAAGATGTTGCTCCTGCAGCGTTGCTGCGAGCTCAGGCCGCTGGAACGGGGGCCTAACTCATGGCACGCTTGAAAGTGACGCAGACCCGATCAAAGATCGGTGGCAAGCAAAACCAACGCGATACTCTCCGCTCGCTTGGCCTCAAGCGCATCGGTGATGTGGTCGTTAAGGAAGACCGTCCCGAAATTCGTGGCATGGTCCACACGGTCCGACACCTCGTGACCGTTGAGGAGGTTGACTGATATGACGCTCAAAGTCCATCACCTGCGCCCAGCGCCAGGTTCACACAAGGCCAAGACCCGTGTGGGTCGTGGTGAAGGCAGCAAGGGAAAGACTGCTGGTCGCGGTACCAAGGGAACCAAAGCCCGCTACCAAGTCCCCGCACGCTTCGAGGGTGGCCAAATGCCCCTTCACATGCGTCTTCCTAAGCTGCGCGGATTCACCAACCCCTTCCGTGTTGAATACCAAGTGGTCAACCTCGACAAGCTGGGCGAACTCTTCCCAGCTGGTGGCGAAGTCACCATTGAGGACCTGGTCAAGGCAGGCGCTGTCCGCAAGGATGAGCCGGTCAAGATCTTGGGCTCGGGCGAGATCACCGTTGCTTTGCAGATTGAGGCCAACCGGTTCTCAGCCTCGGCGAAAGACAAGATTGTTGCCGCTGGCGGGACCGCCACCCAGATCTAGTCTGGACTCAGGCTCGGCTAGGGCCTAAGTTCGGCAGGGACTGTGTACCTGAACTCATGTGCCCCATAGGGTTCTAAGGCTAGCAAGATCAACTAGGAGGCTCCGCGTGCTCAACGCATTCGTCTCGGCGTTCAAGACGCCTGACCTGCGACGCAAGCTGCTCTTTGTGTTGGCCATGGTCGGTTTGTTCCGACTGGGTTCTGTCACGCCAACTCCTGGTGTTTCTTACGAAGCCATTCAGACCTGTGTCAACAGTGTGGGTGACAGTTCCATTTATGGTCTGATCAACCTGTTCAGCGGTGGCGCTCT
>CAMCVY010000007.1 GCA_945881995.1 Bifidobacterium breve
AGATACGTGGTTATCGCTCACCGAGAAGAAGCCACCATGAACAGCAGCTTCAATTGACCCTTCGGCTGTGCGAATCGACACCCCGCCGCCCACGAGGACAGCAAGAACGGGCTGGTGGCCAGGAAGAACTCCAATGTCGCCGTCCGGCGTGCGAGCCAGCACCATTGATGCTTCGCCCGACCAGACCTGACGGTCAGCTGCGACCAGTTCTACTTGCAAGGTTGCCATGGAGTTCCTCCCTTCGATGTCGTGAAGTGAAATTAGTCGTTCAGTGCTGCAGCGTTACGTTCCACATCTTCGATGCCACCGCACATGAAGAACGCCTGCTCTGGCAGGTGGTCAAATTCACCATCAGTCAAGGCGCGGAACGAGGTCAGCGTCTCGGACAGTGGCACGAATGAACCAGGCTGACCGGTGAAGGCTTCAGCCACGAACATGTTCTGCGAAAGGAATCGCTGAATACGGCGGGCACGGCCCACGAGGATCTTGTCTTCTTCGGACAATTCATCAATACCAAGAATGGCGATGATGTCCTGAAGATCCTTGTAACGCTGCAGGATTTCCTTTACGCGCTTGGCGATGGAGTAGTGCTCCTCGCCAATGTAGTTGGCGTCAAGGATTCGCGATGACGAGTCCAACGGGTCAACAGCAGGG
Source organism: Bifidobacterium breve (assembly GCA_945881995.1). Taxonomy (GTDB): domain Bacteria; phylum Actinomycetota; class Actinomycetes; order UBA12327; family UBA12327; genus AcAMD-2. The sequence goes on from CAMCVY010000007.1 coordinate 655, forward strand.
TAAATACCCAGCTCGGAAATTGGACGGGACAACACCGTGGTCGCATCAAGGTGAGCAAACGTGGTGTGCGGCGCAGGGTCAGTGATGTCGTCTGCAGGGACATAAATGGCCTGCAATGAGGTGATTGAGGCACCGCGCGTTGAGGTGATTCGCTCCTGAAGCACACCCATTTCGTCAGCCAAGGTGGGCTGGTAACCCACGGCTGAAGGCATCCGGCCGAGCAGGGTCGACACCTCTGAACCAGCCTGGGTGAAGCGGAAGATGTTGTCGATGAACAACAACACGTCCTGCTTCTGCGCGTCACGGAAGTACTCAGCCATGGTCAACGCGGTCAAAGCAACGCGAAGACGCGTGCCCGGGGGCTCGTCCATCTGGCCGAAGACCAGGGCGGTCTTTTCAATAACGCCCGACTCGGTCATTTCGCCGAAGAGGTCGTTACCTTCACGCGTTCGCTCGCCCACACCGGCGAACACCGACACACCACCGAAGTTTTCCGCAACTCGGTAGATCATTTCCTGGATCAGAACCGTCTTGCCTACACCGGCTCCACCGAACAGACCAATCTTTCCACCCTTTACATACGGAGTAAGAAGGTCAATAACCTTGATGCCCGTCTCAAAGGTTTCGGTCTTGGACTCGAGCTGGTCGAAGGCGGGAGCTTGGCGGTGGATTCCCCAACGCTCCTTGATGTCCAGCGATGCTGTAGGAACGTCCAACGATTCACCCAAAGCGTTGAACACGTGTCCCTTGGTGATGTCGCCAACGGGAACCATGATGGGGTTGCCCGTGTCGCGCACCTGGGTTCCACGCACCAAACCGTCGGTCGGCTGCATCGAAATCGCGCGCACCATGTTGTCACCAATGTGCAGGGCGACCTCAAGAGTCAGCAGGCGAGTTTCACCGCCGATCTCCACGTCGAGCTGAAGCGCGTTGTTCAGCGATGGCATCGACTCGAGCGGGAACTCGACGTCAACGACGGGACCGGTAACGCGTGCGACGCGGCCGACTCCAAGTGCTGTGGCAGTGTTTTCCGTGGTGGCAGTCATGTTGCTTCTCACTCGCTCCCTGCGGTGGCATCAGACAAGGCGTCTGCACCACCGACAATTTCGCTGATTTCTTGGGTGATTTCGGCCTGACGGGCCGCGTTAGCCGCTCGAACGAGCGACTTGATCAGTTCCTCTGCATTGTCGGTGGCCGACTTCATGGCCCGACGACGTGCAGCGTGCTCAGATGCTGCTGCTTCCAGCAAGCAACTGTAAATCAATTGCGCAACGTACTGTGGAAGCAGTGCATCAAGCACCATTTCCGCGGATGGTTCAAAGTCATAAAGCGCAATAGCCCCCGTTGGGGCATCAGCGGCGGAGGCCGAAACAACTGCCAAGGGCAAAATACGCAAAACAGCAGCTTCTTGAACACCCATGTTGATAAAGCGCGTGTAGACGACGTGAATTTCGTCTACGCCACCCTCACTCGCATCGGTGTTGTACGCCGCCAACAAAGCATCTGCGATCTCTCGCGCCTGCTCGTAAGTTGGAGCATCTGTTTGACCCGTCCAACTATCGGCAATAGGTCGGTTGCGGAAGGAATAGAAGCCCAGCGCCTTACGACCAAAAAGGTAGTTGACTACTTCCTGGCCGCCTTCTTCAACCAACAGTCGACTCAAGGCCTCAGCTTCTTTCAAAGCATTGGTTGAGTACGCGCCGGCCAAGCCACGGTCAGAAGTCACGATCAACACTGCGGCCCGCTTGGATTCGACACCCGAGACGAGCAATGGGTGATCAATGCTGGCTGTCTGCGAAGCGGCGGCACTAACAGCACGACGAAGTTCCAGGGCGTAGGGGCGTGCAGCATCGACCCGTCCCTGCGCCTTGACAATGCGCGAGGCCGCGATGAGTTCCATCGCGCGGGTGATCTTCTTGGTTGCCCGCACCGAACGAATCCGGCGCCGGTAAACCCGAAGCTGTGCTCCCATTTAACTGATTCCTTAGCGGTTTACGGTGATGCTGGCGTGGTCAACTTCGGCTTCTCCCAAGGCGTCCACGGGGACGTCCTTGATCAACAGCTCACCACTAGAGGTGGTGAAGGTCTTCTTAAAGGCATCAATCGCCTTGATCAACTCGGCGATGGAGTCATCCGACAGTGCCTTAGTGTTCGCAATCTCGGCCACCACACCAGCATGCTGGTTCGTGACATAGTCGAGGAACTGCTCTTCAAAGGAACGAACGTCTTCCACCGGCACGTCGTCAAGACGACCCGTGGTTCCGGCCCACAAGGACACGACCTGGCGCTCAACCGAGAACGGTGCGTACTGCGGCTGCTTCAACAGTTCGACCAGGCGAGCACCACGCTCAAGCTGAGCCTTGGATGCCTTGTCCAAGTCCGAACCGAAGGCAGCAAAGGCTTCGAGCTCACGGAACTGAGCCAAGTCCAAACGCAGACGACCGGCCACTGCCTTCATGGCCTTGACCTGAGCCGAACCACCCACTCGAGACACCGAGATACCGACGTTGATAGCCGGGCGGACACCAGAGTTGAACAAGTCAGTCTCGAGGAAGATCTGTCCGTCGGTGATCGAAATAACGTTGGTCGGGATATAGGCCGACACGTCATTACCCTTGGTTTCAATGATCGGAAGGCCGGTCATCGAACCTGCGCCCAGTTCGTCGTTGAGCTTGGCACAACGCTCGAGCAGACGACTGTGCAAGTAGAAAACGTCACCGGGGTAAGCCTCGCGACCCGGTGGGCGACGCAAAAGCAACGAAACGGTTCGGTAGGCCTCAGCCTGCTTGCTCAAGTCGTCAAACACGATGAGGACGTGCTCGCCCTTGTACATCCAATGCTGGCCAATGGCCGAACCGGTGTAAGGGGCCAAGTACTTAAAGCCGGCTGGGTCAGATGCTGGAGCAGCGACGATCGTGGTGTATTCCATGGCGCCGGCTTCTTCAAGAGCTCCACGCACAGAGGCGATTGTGGTTCCCTTTTGTCCGACAGCAACATAGATGCACTTGACCTGCTTGTTCTTGTCACCGGTCAACCAGTTCTCGCGCTGGTTGATGATCGTGTCAATGGCAACAGCGGTCTTACCGGTCTGGCGGTCACCAATGATGAGCTGGCGCTGTCCGCGGCCGATTGCGGTCATGGCGTCAACCGCCTTGATACCGGTCTGGAGAGGCTCCTTCACCGGTTGGCGCTGCACAACGGTGGGTGCCTGCACTTCCAGGGGACGACGACCCTCAGCAACGATTTCGCCGCGACCATCGATGGGGTTACCCAGCGGGTCAACGACGCGACCGAGGAAGCCATCGCCGACGGGGACAGACAAAATCTCAGCGGTGCGTCGCACCATCTGCCCCTCTTCAATCTTGGTTCCATCACCCAACAACACCGCACCGATCTCGCGGATGTCTAGGTTCAGGGCAACGCCGAGGAGTCCGTTTTCAAACTCCAGCAACTCGTTGGTCATCGCCGAGTGCAGCCCTTCAACGCGCGCGATACCGTCACCGGTCTCAACAACGCGGCCTACTTCTTCGCGGGAGGTCTCGGGCGTGAACGCAGCAACGTTCCGCTCGATCGCGTCGCGGATTTCATCCGGTCGGATCGTTAGCTCGGCCATGTGTCTTCGCTTCCCTTTTGTTAGCGCTAGCGGGTGCCAGCGTGTTGCTTTGTGTGATTAGGCCTGGCCACCCACGAGCAGGCGACGTGCTTGCTCGAGGCGGTGGACAGTGGTTCCGTCAATTACTTCGTCATTAATGGTCACGCTGACTCCACCAACAACCGTGGGGTCAAGGATTTGCTGGACCTGAACTGGCTGGCCATAAACACGAGCCAGGGCTGTTGCCAAACGCTCACTTTGTTCGTTCGACAGTTCAACAGCGGCTCGTACCTGGGCCAAAAGTTCACGGCGACGCACAGCGGCCAGTGCAACCAACTCTGTCAAGGCATCGTCGAGTCGTCGGCCACGCGGGTTACTCACCGCATCCTTAAGCAGTACGAACGTTTCTGGTTCAACTCGACCCTCGACAAGTGAACCAACAACGGCTGAACGTTCAGCACCAGGAACAGCAGGGTTACCCAAGACCAATTGGAGTTCCCCATTGGCTGCAACAGCGCGAGAGAAATCAAACAACTGGTTTTGGACCGCGTCCAAACGCCCATCGGCTTCAGCCTGTATGAACAAGGCTTCCGCGCCAAGTGTTCCGAACGCCTCCACCAAGTCGCGACCACTAGACCAGCGTCGCGACACCACTTCCTTCGCCAAGTTCAAGGCAACAGTCGAGACTTTGCCGGCAAGTAGTGAGTCAACAATCGCAATACGTTGAGCAGCCGCACTTCCTGGATCGCCTAAGGACCCACGCAGGGTGGATTCCGAGGCAAGCAACGTGGCAATTACCAGGAGCTCTTCTCCAAGTTCAGCATCGCCTGGATTGTTCGCGAGTACCTCGCGAACAGTTTCTAGGGATGTACGACTGGCGCCCAACATCAGCGAGTGCCCTCCTGCGTTGAACTTTCGAGGTCGTTGATGAAACGATCCACCGTCGCGCGAGCCCGCGCATCGTCGCTCAAGGCTTCGCCTACGACGCGACTAGCAAGGTCAAGTGCGATGCGACCCACTTCGGCAGACAACTCGGCCTTAGCGGCCAGCCGGTCCGCTTCCATTTGTGCGGCAGCGCGAGAAGTGACTTGCTCGGCAGCTGCAGTGGCTTCAGAGCGCGCTTCATCCACGATGCGAGCACGCTCAGCCTGAGCTTCAGAACGAATCGTCGAGGCTTCGCCACGAGCATCAGCCAACTGTGCTTGGTACTGAGCCAAAGCAGCAGCGGCTTCTTCTTGAGCCTTCTCAGCCTTTTCGATTCCACCCTCAATAGCGGCGGTGCGCTCTTGGAAGGTTGCTTCAAATTGCGGGTAGGCAAACTTCTTTAGGATCCACAGGAGCACGAGGAAGCCGACAAGGCCAACAATCAACTCTTCAACCTTGGGTACTAACGAAGAGATGGACTCTCCGGAAGCCAAGACTGCGGCGTTTGCCATCGAATTCAGTAACATAGGTGACTTTCCCTAATGGGTGGAAAAAGCAGGGGATCGTTTAAAGGAACGCGAAAACCAGACCAATAAGGGCCAAGATTTCAACAAGTGCGAACCCGAGGAACGCGATGGGGCGCAAGATGTTGTTGGCTTCAGGCTGGCGAGCAACACCGCTGACGTACGCGGCGAAGATCAAACCAATTCCGATACCAGGCCCCACGGCTGCCAAGGCATAAACCAGCGGTCCTGCGAGAGTAATGGTGCTTTCCATGGTGTAACTGTTCCTTTCAGGTTGGCGCCGAGGCGCAGATACCTCAGTGTTCCTCAGACATCGCTTCCGCGATGTAGAGGGCCGAGAGGAGGGTGAAGATGTAGGCCTGAAGCACTTCGATAAACGCCTCAAAGGACGTCAGACCAACAGCACTAGCTAGTGCAAAGGGCGCGAGCACCTTGAGCAGGATGGACTCGTTAAACAACATGTAGGTGCCGCCCAACGTGAACAGCAACAACAAGATGTGACCGGCAAACATGTTGGCGGTAAGTCGCAATGCCAACGAGAACGGACGAATGAGCAAGACTTGAATTAGTTCGATGGGCGCGAGGAGCGGATAAATGAAAACCGGGAGTCCGGGCGGAAACATGACGGACTTGAAGTAGCCAAAGAATCCAGCTCGACGAATACCAATAGCCAAGTAGATCAACCAGCTACATATCGCCAGCGTGAGTGGGAATCCAAAGCGCGCCAACGTGGGGAACTGAATTCCTGGAATAATTCCGAAGAGATTATTGACCGCAATAAAGGCGAAAGCCGTCACCAAGTAGGGGACGTACTTTTCGAAACCGTGGCCAATGACGTCCCGTGCCACACCGTTACGAATAAAGGTGTAAACGGATTCCGTGGCAAATTGGAATCTTCCTGGTACCAACGCTCGCTTCCGCGAACCAAGGATGAAGAAGGCCATCACCATGATTGCCGCAACAACCGATGCAACCAACGGCTTGGTCAACCAGGGAAGGGTTCCGTCCGAAAAATACGGATCAAAGTTGAACTCGCCAATGCCTGGCGGAACGAATCCTTCGCCAGCAGCGACAACCGAGGAGTTCATTGATACGAACGCGGTGGAACTCACCAAACCTCCATGTCACTTAAGCCAGCTAGAACGAGGTGCGCTTCGCACCGAGGACCACCGAAATCAGGCTTTACCGTATCTCACCCATACGAGGTACATACCCAGACCAGCGCCTAGTGCCAAACCGATGGGCAAGAATAAAGAGGTGCCGAAGAAGTGATCCGCTAATGCACCCACGCCGCCCCAGGCGACCAGGCCAGAAACCAGATATCCAACAACTCCCCATGCCGCTTCAGAATCCTGATTCCCACGTTTCGAACCTGGACCTTCCTTCGTCACGGCGTGACAGTATCAGGGCGAAAATGCTCATTTCCTCAGGGTCTCCATCGGCGCAATAGCCTGTGAGGTGGGTCACGGGGAGACATAGGTGATACGCAACTTGGCCCACAGCACCAGCCCAGCCATTCCAGCGCTGACCGCCCCGACAATCACCGAAACGATCAAGGCCGGATGGTCAATTCCCGGTGTATTGCGAAACATCAGCAGGATCAGCAAAACGGCAATCAACTTGCCTAGGTACAAGGAAATCAACACTCCAGCCACAACTGCCGCACGTGAACCCTTCGTTCGCGACAATGCCACCAGGTCGGCGCCAAAAAACCCCGCGACCAAGGTCACCCCCAAGCCCGCGCCGGCCAGGCCAGCCAGACCTTGGCTCCAGGTGAAATAGCTCACGAGGAGCACAGCCACTAGAGCGAGAGCAAGCCCACAACCTCGCAAGAGCCGAGTGTTGTGCAGTCGAGCTTGCTGGGGCAAGTCGCTGGTTCCCGTAAAAAACAAGCTCACTGGGCTCCCCTGCCCGACACAACGGTTACCACGCTTCGCCACAACACGTTCAGGTCAACCCAAGGTGACATATGTCGCACGTAGTACAGGTCATACGTCAGTTTTTCGATGGTGGCTTCAAGGTTGTCGGCGTAACCGGAATTCACTTGCGCCCAGCCAGTAATTCCCGGTCGAACTAAGTGGCGGTAACGGTAGAAGGGAATCACTTCCTGGAACTGATCTGCGAAGACGACTTGCTCAGCTCGTGGACCCACCAAGGACAACTCACCTTTGAGGACGTTGACCAATTGCGGCATTTCGTCAAGGCGAGTGCGCCGCAAGAACTTGCCGATTCTGGTGATGCGCGGATCATCCTTAATCGTGAACTGTGGGGCGTTTTTGTCTGCATCAATGACCATCGTCCGGAATTTATAGATCGTGAAGGGCTTGTCCTCTTTACCCGTACGAATCTGCTTAAAGATCACCGATGGGCCTGAATCAATACGGATCGCAAGAGCAGTCAGCGCCATGATGATCAACCACAATGGTGCGGTGATAGCGGTAAAGACCACCTCAATGATGCGCTTAAAAGGCTCATAAACCGCTCGCCGTCCCAGGGGTACGGAGATTTCCCATCCTTCCGCCAAGTGCACCAGCGGAATGCGCTCCGTGTGATCTTCATAGGCCTGGCTCAAGGGGCGAACTTCTAACCCCGCCAACGTTGATGAGGACACAAAGCTGGCCATGGAGTCACTCAACACTGCCCGCAAATCAACGATCAAGGTCACATCCGGAGGCAGGCTCTCCGCGGGTGCTTGTCCTTGCGGTTTGAGGATCTGTTCAACGCGCGCATGCCGGGCGGCCGCCAAATCAGCGACGAGATACTCCTCGTCAGAGACAACGACCATGGCTTCAATCCACGGAACGGTTCGGCGCAGGGCTCGATGAATCAGAGCCAGTACGAGCCACACGCCAAGGGTAACAATCACAAACTCACGCGAAAAGTACGTTCGCAAAACGAAGGAACCCGCGGCCACCACGCCAATGGCAACGGCCAACGCGAACAACGCGTGGCCATAGTTCGGTCTAGACAAGGCAGGGTCAACCACACGCAAAGCCAGCCATGAACCCAACACGACACCGATGACTAACAAACCGAGCATGGGCCGGGGGTTTTGAAAGGCCAGCAGGTTGGCTGACGGCAACCACACGACGTCAAAGACGCGGATCGAGGCCAACACCAAACTCACCGCGAGAGCAAGCAGGTCAAGGACCAAGGTTGAGAACACAAACCTGGCTCGTTGCCTCATGGATCGCCGTTCGCTACTGGGTGGGTGGGTTAGTTGATGGTACCCGCGCCCGCTCTAGTTTCGAGCGTACGCCGGGTGCTTACCCACCAAGGCTGATACTTCAGCGGCGATCGTGGCGGCTTGAGTTCCGTCTGTATCACGAACCGCACGGCCAATCAGGTCTGCGATGACTGCCATGTCTGCTTCGACCAAGCCTTGTGTCGTGACAGCTGGAGTTCCCACGCGAATACCAGAAGAAACCATCGGTGGTTGAGGGTCGTAAGGAATGGCATTCTTGTTCAAGGTGATGCGAGCGGCATCGCAGCGCGCTTCCGCTTCTGCACCCGTGACACCAATTCCCTGCAAGTCAATCAACGACAAGTGGGTATCAGTTCCACCACTGACCGGACGCATCCCGCGATCGGCCAAACCAGAACTCAGAGCCTGCGCGTTAGCAATTACTTGCTTGGCATAGGTCTGGTATTCGGGAGAAGCAGCCTCGCGCAGTGCTACTGCTTTGGCCGCAACAGCATGCATCAAAGGCCCACCCTGCATGAAAGGGAACACGGCCTTGTCGATCTTGGTGGCATGTTCTTCCTTGCACAAAATCATTCCGCCACGCGGCCCACGCAACACCTTGTGGGTGGTGAAGCACACGACGTCAGCGAAAGGAACGGGGCTAGGGATGGCCTTACCGGCGACCAGGCCAATGAAGTGGGCGGCATCGACCATCAAGATCGCTCCTACTTCGTCAGCAATTTCCCGGAAGGCAGCGAAATCAATCAGACGGGTATAAGCGGTGGCACCGGAAATGATCATCTTTGGGCGGTGTTCACGAGCTAAATCGCGCACCTGGTCGTAGTCAATGAGTTCGGTGTCTTCACACACTCCATACGAGACAGTGTTGAACCACTTGCCGCTGAAGTTCACCTTTGAGCCATGCGTGAGGTGACCACCGTGCGGCAGAGACATCGCAAGAACGGTGTCGCCGGGAACCAAGAACGCCGCATACGCTGCGATGTTGGCGCTGGCACCCGAGTGTGGCTGCAGGTTGGCATGATCAGCACCAAAGAGTGCCTTCGCCCGCTCGATGCCGATGTTTTCTGCCTTGTCCACCTCGGAGCATCCGCCGTAATAGCGCTTGCCGGGGTAGCCCTCGGCGTACTTGTTACTCAGCGTGCTACCTAGCACAGCGAGCACCGCAGGGCTAGTGAAGTTCTCACTTGCAATGAGTTGCAAGCCTTCACGCTGACGGTCTAGTTCGCCCAACAACACCGCCGCAATTTCAGGGTCCTGACGATTCAATGCGGCGAAGTCTGGTCCCCAAAAGGGCACATCGGACGAGGTCATACGAACTCCTGTGGCGAGCGTGGCTAATAGTTTGTTCAGTCTATGACCAGGCAAAGCAAAGGGCGCAGACGGTCAGAGTCCTCCCACCACTCACTCCAACACCTCTAGATCGCCCAAAACCACAAGCAATTGATCGGCAGTGACCGAGCCTTCACGCAGCAATCTCGGGCGCTCACCCGTTAGGTCAACAATCGAACTTGGGGCTCTCTGATCAAGCGTTCCCGTATCCAAGATCACATCTAGCTCAGCAATTTCGCCAAGGCCTGTGACCAATTCCGCGACGCTCAAGGGAGCCGGCATCCCGATTCGATTCGCCGACATCACTGCCAGTGGGCCGGTGCGAATCAACACATCTTGCGCCAATTCCGCCAGCGGCATACGAATGCTGACGGTTCCACCGGTGTCCCCCAGGTCCCAGGCCAACGACCCTGCACTACGCGCGACGATGGTGACATCGCCTGGCCAAAAAGCTTCCACAACGGCCGTCATCGTGTCAGTGACCTGATGGACTAACCCACCGACCGTTGTTGCCGATGGAACTAGAACAGACACTGGTGTCCGGGAATCGCGCCCTTTCGCTTTCAACAATTCGGCTACCGCTGACCGATCAAATGCATCACAGGCGAGGGCATAACTTGAATCCGCAGCGAAGGCTGCCAGCCCACCGCGCTTGAGGACAGCGACTGCGAGTGCGAGGCCACGCTCACGTTCGAGTTCGTTGGCGCAATCAAAAATCGCGCTCATGCCGTTCCTGCTCGCCGAGCGACGGTGAACCGTGGCCGGTCAGTGAGGTCGCGCTGATCCATAACGTCGGTCCACACGCGTTGATTATCGTGATAACTGCTCATCAAAAGCAATGGCAGCGTCTCGCCTTGTACGTCGGCGTGCTCAATGACCAACAATCCACCTGGCTGCAGCAGTCGAGCTGCGTTGGCCTCGATCCCCCGAATCACATCCAGACCGTCAATGCCACCCCATAACGCCATTGGAGGATCGAATCGGGCGGCCTCTGGATCGCGGATGGTTGCATCAAGAGGCACATAGGGTGGATTGCACACCACGACATCAACGCGACCGGTCAATTCAGGTAACGCCGACGTTGCATCTTCGTGATATGCCTGAACGCGTGCACCGAGGTTGAGTGCCTCAACATTACGTTGCAGCCACAAGAACGCATCGTCGTCTAATTCCACTGAGTGCAACTGCGCCGTTGAACACTCGTGCGCGATTGCTAGCCCGATGGCACCCGAGCCACTACACAAATCAACAACAACCGGTGCCTGCCCTGCAATCACGATGGACTGCACCTCAACCAGGGCTCGCTCAACTAACAACTCCGACTCGGGGCGCGGAACAAAGACTCCTGGGCCGACAAGTAAGTCAATCCGCGCGAATCCGGTTGATCCGGTGATGTGCTGCAACGGCTCTCGACCGGCACGCCGTTCAACAAGGGCCTGGATGTGGCTGACCTGCTCGGCATTGATACTGACACCCAAAGCAAGCCAGCTTCGCACAGCCGATCTGTCCGCACCCAGCGCATAGCTGGCTAAGGCTTCGGCGTCGTGACGCGGGGAAGAAACCCCAGCCTGCGAAAGAACTTCACTGCTGGCACGCAACACCTCAGCCAGTGAGGTCGACGGATCCGGACTCATGATCCCGACAGGCGCGTGGCACTATCTGCATCAGTACAGGCCTGGAGTATGGCGTCTAAATCGCCATCAAGAACTTGGTCCAAGTTGTAGGCCTTGAAGTTCACCCGGTGATCACTGATGCGATTCTCCGGATAGTTATACGTGCGGATTCGCTCGCTCCGGTCCACTGTTCGCACCTGTGATCGACGAGCATCGGATGCTTCTTGATTGGCTGCATCCTGAGCTGCGGTCAAGATACGCGCGCGCAAGATGCGCATGGCTGACTCACGGTTTTGCAGTTGGGATTTTTCGTTTTGGCAACTCGCGACGATTCCCGTAGGAACGTGCGTGATGCGCACAGCCGAGTCGGTGGTGTTCACGCTCTGACCACCAGGACCTGACGAGCGATACACATCAATGCGAAGGTCGTTGGGATCAATCGTAATTTCGACATCTTCGGCTTCGGGCATCACCAACACCCCCGCGGCCGAAGTGTGCAGGCGACCTTGGGACTCCGTGACCGGCACACGCTGGACTCGGTGAACGCCACCCTCATACTTCAGGCGGGCCCACGGAGCATCTCCCAACTCCGGTGTCCCTTTGGCCTTCACCGCAATAGAGATGTCCTTGTAGCCACCCAGATCGGACTCGACGGCGTCAATAATTTCCGTCTTCCAGCCACGGCGCTCGGCATAACGCAAATACATGCGGACGAGGTCACCGGCAAAGAGAGCCGATTCATCGCCACCTTCTCCGGCCTTAACTTCGATGATCACATCACGCCCATCATCAGGGTCGCGTGGAATCAATAACTCGCGCAGCCGCGATTCGACTTCCTCGCGTTGCGCAGTGATGGTGATGATCTCTTCACGAAAGCTGGGATCTTCTGCCAGGAACTCTTGCGCAGCGGCAATATCTTCGCCTAACTGCTTCCACTCCTTGAAGGCACGCACGGTGGGAGTGATTTCGGCATAGCGACGATTCAGAGTTCGGGCCCGACCTTGGTCCGAATGCACGGATGGATCGGCGATGGCGATTTCTAATTCAGCATGCTCTGTTACGAGCTGTTCAACGTGCTCAAACACCGCGCTTACCTCCCAATCCCTTATCAACGTGCCGGACAAGACAACAGCGCCGGACGCACCGTGAAGTCACGGGCATCCGGCGCTGCAAGAAATCTACTCGCTGGGGGCTTTGCCGAATCGCTTTTCGAAGCGGGCAACGCGACCACCGGTGTCGAGAATCTTCTGCTTGCCGGTGTAGAAGGGGTGGCACTGGCTGCAGACGTCAGCGTGAATCGAGCCGTTGGCAGCGGTGCTACGAGTCTGAAAAGACGATCCGCACGTGCAGGTGACCGTCGTCTCTGCGTACGCGGGGTGAATGTCGTTCTTCATGGTGACTATCTCCTCATCAAGGTTCCGGGTCGATCACACAGGTCGCATGTCGTGAACCGGAACCACACCTAGTGTGCCAGCCAAGGTTTTGACTGGTGTGTGCGGGCTTGACCCCTAGTCTTCGTCAGGCTGACCAGGCGCACCTGGCGTGGTCTTTTGGACCTGCATGAGGAATTCATAGTTGGTCTTGGCTTCGCGCAGACGGCTGAGCAACAACTCGATGGCCTGCTGTTGATCCAGCGAGTGGAGCACGCGACGGAGCTTCCACGTGACCTTGAGCTCATCAGGAGACAGTAGAATCTCTTCCTTACGCGTACCTGATGAATCCACGTCAACTGCAGGGAAGATGCGCTTGTCAGCAAGACGGCGATCAAGTTTGAGTTCCATGTTGCCGGTGCCTTTGAACTCTTCGAAGATGACTTCGTCCATGCGTGAGCCTGTTTCGACCAAGGCAGTAGCCAGGATGGTCAACGATCCGCCATTTTCGATGTTGCGAGCAGCACCGAAGAACTTCTTGGGCGGATACAAGGCAGCCGAGTCCACACCACCGGACAAAATTCGTCCGCTGGCAGGGGCGGCCAAGTTGTAGGCACGGCCCAATCGCGTCATTGAGTCCAAGAGGACAACAACGTCGTGTCCGAGTTCAACCAAGCGCTTGGCGCGCTCAATGGCCAACTCAGCAACAATCGTGTGATCTTCGGCCGGACGGTCGAAGGTAGAAGCGATGACTTCGCCCTTCACCGAACGCTGCATGTCGGTGACTTCTTCTGGACGCTCATCGACCAGAACGACCATCAAGTGGCACTCGGGGTTGTTGGTCGAGATGGCGTTGGCGATGGCCTGCAAGACCATGGTCTTTCCCGCCTTCGGAGGCGAAACGATCAGACCACGCTGCCCCTTACCAATGGGGGCAACCAGGTCAATCACGCGAGCGGTCATGTTCGTGGGGTCGCCTTCGAGACGCAAGCGCTCCTGCGGGTACAGCGGAGTGAGCTTGCTGAACTCAATGCGGTTCTTTGCCTTCTCGGGTTCAACACCGTTGACGGTGTCGATGCGAGCAATAGCGTTGAACTTGTCGCGACGCTCGCCCTCAACAGCCTGACGGACAACACCCGTTATGGCATCACCCTTACGCAGCCCGAAGCGACGAACCATCGAGAGACTGACGTAAATGTCATTGGGCCCTGGCAAGTAGCCCGACGTGCGCACAAAGGCGTAGTTATCGAGAACGTCCAAGATGCCCGCTACTGGCAACAAGACATCGTCTTCAGAAATCTCTGGTTCGGAATCCCCAAATTCGCGGCGAGGGGCACGTGGATTGCGATTGTCTCTAAAACGGTCGCGCCCACGACGGCGTTGACGTTGACCTCGGTCATCGTCATCGCGAGGGCCATTGGAGCGGTTGAACTGCCCCTGACCGCCAGCGGCACCCGAGCTTTGGCGGTCCCCTCCTTGGCGGTCGTTGCTGGAACGGTCGTTATTTGAACGGTCGTTATTTGAACGGTCGTTGCTGTTGCGATCACGATTGTCGCGACGGTTGTCACGCGGTGGGCGCTCGTTGGAGCGCGTCGGAGCGGAATCAGCAGATTCATCCGCTGCGACTTCCTTCTTGGCGGGATTTGATTCGGCATCGCCGGCTGCACGCGTGCTGGTGCGTCGGGTGCGTCCCGTGCCAGCACTGGATGATTTCGCGTTCTTGCGTTGTTGTGTCTCAATTGCTGCGACTAGATCGCCCTTGCGCATGCCTGATGCTCCAGAAATCCCGATCTTGCCCGCGAGCGTCTTGAGCTCGGGCAGCAACATCGTGGAGAGCCCATCGGCTTTTGTTGTGTTGGCCACTGATGACCCTTTCAAGGAATTGTCTTGCGTACGACTGGCCTTCAGATGTGTCCTGTGAGGCGCTCACCGTGCGAAAAACAAGTGAGTGGAAGCCACGCAACTAAATCAGTTAGGTGGCGGATTATCCGTTCGCACTCAGCGCTTAACGAAAAGGCTTTTTTGGCGATGAGTGGGGTCTTTGAGATGTCTCAATTGACCTGTTCAGATATCTAAACCATAACACCCATCCGTCCCGCCAGGGGGCAGGGTGGGGAAATCGCGCCAATTCTTCGATCTAGCCTGCTAATACTCGCGCCCCGCTGGGGCTCGTTGCTACGGGTAAAGCCTGAAAATCAAGGAAGCGCTCACCAATCTCGGCTGCCTGGGCTCGTTGATCCGTCGTGGTCGTCAAGACCAGAACGCTGGGACCTGCGCCCGAAATCATCGCTGGAATTCCAGCTGAACGCAGCGCATCCATCAGATCCAACGATTGCGGCATGGCCGATCGCCGTTGTTCTTGATGCAGGTAGTCAACAGTCGCGTCAAAGAGATTGGACGGATCATGGGTGAGGGCATCAACAAGCAACGCCGCTCGTGCCGAGTTGGCTGCTGCATCATCGTGCGTGATGGTCTCGGGCAATATCGCTCGTGCCTGTTCAGTCTTTACTCCCAATGCCGAAACGAACACCAACGCATTAATCGACGCATGAACTTGGCGATGAACCGTTTGAACAGGATTGCCCCACGCGAGCACCAATCCACCCAGAATGCAAGGGGCGACGTTGTCAGGATGACCTTCCTGATCCACCACGAATTGCAAGAGCTGTTGATCGGTCATACGTTCATCCCCGTCCACGACCATCGCCCGCGCCAGCATCGCGCCAGCCACGATTGCGGCGGACGATGAGCCCAAACCTCGTGCCTGTGGGATGCGATTGACACAGTGCAATCCGACGATGGGGGGTTGGACCTCCATGGCGGCAAAGGTGCGCTTCATGGAAGCGATGATCAAGTGCGAATCGTCGCGCGGGAGATCCGTGGCTCCTTCGCCTTCGATGGAAACAACGGTTCCGCCAGAAATTATTTCAGCGGTGACATCATCGAAAAGGTCTAAGGCTAAGCCCATGCAGTCGAACCCCGGCCCGAGATTGGCCGACGTCGCGGGAACGCGCACGGTGACCGGTTGTTCCCAAAAGGTTGCGCTCATTGATCTAGTCAACAAGTCCAAGTTGCACAGCTGCGACACGGGCATCGATGGGAACAGTGATCGGTGCCGGTGCGCCAGCGATGGCCCACTCTGGATCCTTCAAACCGTTCCCCGTAACCGTGCACACGATGGTTTGTCCGCTGTCAACCAGGCCTGCATCAAGTGACTGGAGCAATCCCGCAACACTGGCTGCTGATGCAGGCTCAACAAAAACGCCTTCTTCGGCGGCCAAGAGTCGGTAGGCCTTCAGGATTTGACGGTCGGTGACGGCGTGAATCAATCCACCAGAATCATCGCGAGCCTCTTCTGCTTGCTTCCACGAGGCCGGGTTGCCGATGCGAATCGCAGTGGCGATGGTCGACGGCTTCGCTACTGGAGCGCCATCAACGATTGGTGCGGCTCCGGCAGCCTGAAAACCCCACATACGCGGATTGTGAGTTGCCAATCCATCTGCGGTGTACTCGCGGTAACCCTTCCAATACGCCGTGATGTTGCCCGCATTACCCACGGGAAGAACGTGAATGTCCGGAGCATCACCCAACATGTCCACGATCTCAAAAGATGCGGTCTTTTGACCCTCAATGCGGTCTGGGTTAACACTGTTGACCAAAGCAACGGGATAGTTTTCGGACAGGTCACGCGCCAAGGTCAGGCAGTCATCAAAGTTGCCCTCAACCTGAAGCAAGCGGGCACCATGGGCCAAAGCCTGCGACATTTTTCCTAGCGCAATTTTTCCCTGCGGGACCAACACGGCACAAACCATCCCGGCACGAACGGCATAAGCGGCAGCACTGGCGCTGGTATTTCCGGTTGAAGCACAAATAACTGCTTTGGCGCCTTCTTCGGCGGCCTTGCTGATCGCCATCGTCATGCCGCGGTCTTTAAACGAACCCGTGGGGTTTGCGCCTTCGACCTTGAGCCACACGTCACACCCCGTGCGCGCTGACAACACATTGGCACGGACCAGAGGGGTTCCACCTTCGCGCAAGCTAATGATCGGGGTCTTGTCCGTAACCGGCATGCGGTCGCGGTATTCCTCAATAATGCCGCGCCACTGCGGGTGGGCCTTGGTGTGAACAGACGTTGTGGTCATGGGTGAGAGCCTATTCCCCGATGACTTGCATGACGGTGGCAACATCTCGGACTGCCTCAACCGCGCGCAAGGCCTCCACGGTTTGAGCAACATCAGCGGCTGAGGCCATGTGGGTAACGATGATCAACGTTGCGTCATCACCACGACCGTCTTGGCGCAGGGTTTCGATCGAGACTTGGTGCTCGGCGAAGGTGCTAGCGACTTTGGCCAACACTCCAGCACGATCCAAGACGTCAATACTGATGTAATGCCGGCTTCGTGCCGAACCAGCGGGGCTGATCGCCAGGTGTGCATAAACAGATTCGCCGGGAGCTCGCGCGCCCAACACCTTGTTGCGTGCCAAGGCCACGACGTCACCAAGTACCGCTGAAGAAGTAGGAACTCCACCGGCCCCGCGTCCATAAAACATCAATTCGCCGGCTGCTTCGGCTTCAACGAACACTGCGTTAAAGGATTCGCGAACGCTAGCCAAGGGATGAGTCCGAGGCACCATTGCTGGGTTGACGCGCACGCCGATCCCTCCATCATCACTTCGCTCTGCAACGGCAAGCAACTTGATGACATGGCCCATGGCGCGCGCTGCATCTATGTCGGTCTTGGTGATTTTGGAAATACCTTCAGCACTGACATCTGCCGACGTCACCCGGGTGTGAAAGGCCAGGCTGGCGAGAATGGCTGCCTTTGCGGCAGCATCCAGACCTTCAACGTCAGCGGTGGGATCTGCTTCAGCAAAGCCCAATGCTTGAGCTTCAGCTAAGGCATCCCAATAATCAGCACCCGATTCGTCCATCCGGGTCAAGATGTAATTCGTTGTTCCATTGACGATGCCCAAGATCCGCACCACTTTGTCGCCGGCCAGTGATTCGCGCAATGGGCGAAGTAGCGGGATCGCGCCCGCAACACTTGCTTCAAAGGCCAGATCAACGCCGTTGGCGGCAGCCGCATCATGGAGAGCTGCACCATCTTGTGCCAGCAACGCCTTGTTGGCCGTCACCACACTGGCGCCACCGTTAATTGCGGCCAGGATGAATTCACGTGCCGGCTCAATGCCACCAATGAGTTCGACAACGATGTCGGGTTTGACCTGTTGCATTAACGCCACAGCATCAGTACTGAACAGGTCACTATCGAGAAACTCGGGTGCTACAGCCAGGTCATGGACGGCGATTCCCGCGAGTTCGATCTTCACACCCGCACGTTGTTCAAGGTCAGCAGCATTTTCGTGGAGCAGTCGGGCAACCTGAGAGCCCACTACCCCACAACCAAGAAGAACTACGCGTAAGGAATCCACGACCTAAGACTAGGGCACCTGGGGAAGCAAAACACTCAAGGTTTTCAGTCCACGTCCAAAGCCAAGATGTCCTCAACGGTTTCACGGCGGACAATCAGGCGCGCCGAATCCTCAGAAACAGCAACCACAGGGGGTCGGGGAACGTGGTTGTAGTTGCTCGCCATGCTTCGGCCATAGGCCCCAGTCGCAGCAACAGCCAACAAATCCCCTGGCGCTAAGTCAGCGGGCAACCACGCTTGCTTGACCACCACATCACCAGTTTCACAGTGCTTACCAACGACGCGAACCAACATCGGGTCAGCAGTACTGGATCGAGAGACCAAAGAACAGGTGTAGTCCGCGTCATAGAGCGAGGGTCGAATGTTGTCACTCATTCCGCCATCAACGCTGACATAGGTGCGACTCAATCCATCATCGAGTTCGACCGTCTTAATCGTTCCCACCTCATACAAGGTCATCGTCGTGGGACCAGCGATCGCCCGCCCAGGTTCAACCAAAATGCGCGGCATCGCTAAACCACTACGGGCACATTCGGCACTCACGATGGCTGTTAGTTGTTGAGCGATCAACTGTGGGGCTTGCGGCTCGTCGGTTTCGGTATAGGCAATGCCCAATCCCCCACCTAGATCTAAGAGTGGAAGTTCGACGCCACAGACATCGCGCACTTGCACCAAGAACTCAGCCAACCGATGAGCGGCGACTTCAAACCCGTCGGTAGAAAAGATTTGGCTGCCAATGTGGGAATGCAGTCCCGCAAGTTCAAGGGCAGGCAACTTGTGGATGCGTCGGACGGCCTCGAGGGCCTGACCACCACTGAGCGAGAAGCCAAATTTTTGATCTTCATGCGCGGTGGCGATGAATTCGTGGGTATGAGCCTCGACCCCAACGGTGACGCGCACCAAAACCGACTGCACCACATCACTTTCGCCCGCTATGTGAGCCAGACGCGCGATCTCCTCAAAGGAGTCAACAACAACGAGCCCTACCCCAGCCATAACTGCCTGGCGCAATTCCGATGTTGACTTGTTGTTCCCGTGCATCAAGATGCGATGCGGCTCAAAACCTGCCCGCAGAGCAACGGCTAACTCGCCTGCTGTGCAGACATCAAGGTTGATGCCCTCGTCATCCAGCCAGCGCACCACAGCCGAACACAAGAATGCTTTGCCGGCGTAATACACATCAGCGTTGCCATCGGTTGCTTGCGCAAAGGCTGACTTCCATTGACCGATGCGATCACGAAACTCCACTTCGTCCAGTACGTAAGCAGGAGTGTGAAAGTCGCGAGCCAGTTCACGCACATCATGGCCGCGTACGGACACCACACCCGTAGCTGTTGATCGAGCGGCACCGGCTGGCCAGATGTGTGGCGCGAGTGCATTCAGATCAGCTGGTACAGCAAAGGCACCAGATTCGGACGACGACATGCGTTGATCTTCCCACTCTCGGGAGGAAAACCGGATCACCTGGTGTGTCCGACAGCAGATCAGTTGCTGGCTAGGTCCACTACTTCGCCAGCACTAAAGGCTTGGCGACCTATCCGTTCGAGGCGCCAGACCTGGCGATGACCCTCAACACGCCATTGATGCGGCCCACCCACCAATGCCGTTTCCTCGTCGATTCCCAATAATGTCACGCCATCAACGCCGTGCATCAAGAGGCGACCAACTCCCTCAGGCATCCACCCGGCCATTCGATCAAAGTGTGGAATCACGCGCAGGTGTGGAAGCAGGGCTAATCCTGTCGAATCTCCCGCGACTGGGTGACGCAAAGACGGAATACGTTCGGCCATCACCATCGCCCCTGCGCTACAGCCTGCAAGAGCTGCGCCACCACGCCAAGTTGATTCGATGGCGGCCCACACCAGTGAACCGCGCAAGGTGTCGGCGAGATAACTGGGATTTCCACCTGACAGGTAGATCAATCCAGCTCCAGCAATCGCATCCACCCATCGCTGGTCGTTGGCATCATCTGCCGTGCGCACATCAACGATGACTTGTTCAACACCGAGCCGTTGCGCTTGCTGGGCGCCCAAGTTGTGCCATCTACTCAAACTGCCGTCACCTTCGGGGGCGGCTGCCGTCGCAATTTGCACATAGCGCTTGGGGCGGTTGTGAAGCAGGGACCGTTCCACCTCAAGCATGCTGGGCAGGTATTCCCCACTGCCGACTAACGCGATCGGTCCGGGCTCGTTATTCACATCAACAGTGTGCCCCAGCACAAGCAACTTGGCGAACGATTACATCCGTTCGGGAGCACTGACGCCAAGGAGAGCCAAGCCGTTGGCGACCACCACACGGGTGGCCGCACACAGGTGGAGGCGAGCACGCACTAAGTCGGTGACGTCTTCATCACCATGAGGCAACACTCGGCAGGCGTCGTAGAACCGGTGATAGGTGCCCGCTAGTTCCTCGAGGTACCGGGCCACTCGGTGCGGCTCAGA
>CAMCVY010000008.1 GCA_945881995.1 Bifidobacterium breve
GGAGAAACGCAAGCGTCCGCGCTTGGTGTAGTGGATACGCACTTTTTGAACAGTGGGTGGCGGTGGTGGACCTTCGGGGCGACGAGCCATCTACGAGCTCGCCTCCGTGGCAAGCACCGGGGTGGGATCGACAACAGTGACGGGGAGCAAGCGCTGCCCAGTCGGACCAATCTGAATGCTGGTGCCCATTTGATCGCACACACCGCAGTCGTAACACGGAGTCCATCGGCAGTCTTCGACCTCTGACCCACTGATCGATTCTTGCCAGTCTTGCCACAACCACTCTTTGTCCAGCCCGCTGTCGAGGTGATCCCACGGCAAAACTTCATCCTCACCGCGCTCGCGAATGGTGTACCAGTTCAAGTCAACGGGCACATCGCTCAAAGCTTCATGCGCCGCGTCCGCCCAGGCTTGGTACGAGAAGTGCTCGCTCCAGCCATCGAACCGAGCCCCCTGTCGCCAGACCTGCTCAATGACTGCTCCCACCCGGCGATCTCCTCGGGAAAGCAGTCCTTCAATGATTCCTGGCTTGCCGTCGTGATACCTAAAACCAATGGACTTGCCGTAACGACGGTCTGCGCGAATTGCGTCACGCAGTTTGTGTAACCGAGCATCCGTTGCTTCATGATCAAGTTGAGCTGCCCATTGAAATGGTGTGTGCGGCTTGGGAACAAATCCTCCGATGGAAACCGTGCAGCGAATATCCTTCATGCCTGATGCTTCGCGGCCGGCTTCAATCACACGCTTAGCGACTTCAGCGATTTGCAATACATCTTCATCGGTTTCCGTAGGCAACCCACACATGAAGTACAGCTTGACTTGACGCCAGCCATTGGCATAGGCCGTGGTCACGGTGCGAATCAAGTCTTCCTCGGTGACCATTTTGTTGATCACCTTGCGGATGCGTTCGCTTCCGCCTTCGGGAGCAAACGTCAATCCACTGCGACGACCATTGCGCGTCAATTCATTGGCCAAGTCCACGTTGAACGCATCAACGCGAGTCGATGGCAGGCTCAATCCGGTCTGTGTTCCTTCGTAGCGATCAGCCAGATCCTTGGCGACTTCGGCAATCTCACTGTGGTCAGCGCTACTGAGGGACAGCAGGCCGACTTCTTCATAGCCGGTGGCTTCTAGGCCAGCTTTCACCATGTCACCGATACCAGTGATGCTGCGTTCGCGGACCGGACGAGTGATCATTCCGGCCTGACAGAAGCGGCAGCCGCGGGTGCATCCACGGAATATCTCGACACTCATGCGTTCGTGGACAGTTTCAGCCAGCGGCACGAGCGGCTTCTTGGGGAAAGGCCATTCATCCAAATTCATCACGGTGTGCTTGGACACTCGCCATGGCGCACGAGTTTGATTAGCCGTCACACGACGAATCCGTCCATCGTCGTGGTAGTCCACGTCATAGAAAGCCGGGATGTAGACGCTTCCGGTTTCCGCCAAGCGCAACAAGACTTCTTCGCGACCGCCTGGACGGCCTTCGCTCTTCCATTGGCGCACAATGGCACTGATCATGAGGACCGCTTCTTCACCATCGCCAAGGACGGCGGCATCAACAAAGCGTGAGATGGGCTCGGGGTTAAACGCTGCATGTCCACCAGCCACGACGATGGGGTCATCAATTCCCCGATCAATCGCGTGCATGGGAATGCCCGCCAAATCCAACGCCGTGAGCATGTTGGTGTAACCCAGTTCAGTACTAAAGCTCAGACCGAGGAGATCGAAGTCCCCCACCGCGCGGTGCGCATCAACGGTGAACTGCGGAACGTGGTTTTCGCGCATCAACTTTTCTAGGTCTGGCCACACCGCGTAAGTGCGCTCGGCCAAAATTCCCTCTTGCTCGTTGAGGACCTCGTACAAAATCATGGAGCCTTGGTTGGGCAATCCCACCTCATAGGCATCGGGATACATCAACGCCCAGCGGACATCGCAGGTATCCCAATCCTTGATCGTGCTGTTGAGTTCGCCACCGACGTACTGAATCGGCTTAGTGACGAAGGGAAGTAAGGCTTCTAACTGAGGGAAGACCGAAGCACCAGACATGCCGCAACTGTACCGGCAAGGACAGAACCTGCTAGACGTAGCGTTTGAGGTGCACGTTCTGTAACAGCCCAATTGCCATCATGTTGGCAAACATGGCAGAGCCACCGTAGGAAACAAAGGGCAACGGCAATCCCGTCACTGGCGTGATGCCCAGGGTCATTCCAATATTTTCAAAGGCCTGGAACGTGAACCAACACGCAATTCCGGTAGCAACCAGCACCCCAAACAGGTCCTCGGCACGACGGGCAATACGAATCGTGCGCCACAGGATCACTCCCAGCAACACAATGATCATCCCCGCCCCGATGAGCCCGAGCTCTTCACCAGCAACCGTAAAGATGAAGTCTGTTTGCTGTTCGGGGACGAACTTGCCATTGGTTTGCGTCCCCTGGAACAGCCCTTGTCCCGATAACCCGCCTTGGCCAATGGCGATGCGCGCTTGGCCGGTGTTGTATCCCACGCCTCGAGGATCCAACGATGGATTGGCAAAGGCAGCAAAGCGATTGACTTGATAGGTGCTGAGCACGCCAACCTTGATAGCGACCAGACCCAGGACGCCGGCCGCTCCCACCATCCCGAGGATCCACTTTGTTGGCACACCGGCGACCGCGAGCATCCCTAAGGTGATGAATGCGATCACCATCGCCGTGCCAAGGTCAGGTTGCAGCATGATCAAGAGCAACGGAATAGCAGCAAACCCCAAAGCAAAACCCAGGTCACTGAGCAATGGTGATGATTCGCCATCGCGGCGCTCACTCAAGAGCATTGCGACGCCCACCACGAGTGCAACTTTGGCAAATTCCGACGGCTGAACACTAAAACCTGCCGGCAAGATGATCCACGAGTGCGCGCCGTTGATGGTGGAGCCCAACGGCGACAGGACGGCCAGCAAACCCAAGACCGAAGCGATGTAAACCAGCGGTGCGTATGCGCGCAACATCCGGTAATCCAGCAAAGTGGTCATCACTGCCAACGAAATGCCGATGATGATGTTGAGCAGATGCTTTTTCACCACGGCTTGCGGGTCCAGACCTAAGTCCAGTTGCCTCTGACGGGTTGCGGACCACACCAGCAGCGTTCCAACGAACAACAGCGCCAGGACCGCACCCATCAACACCCAGTCGAGCCGCCGCAGTGTGGAATCGCGATCGAAGGCCCGGTCAACCGAACTACGCCGGCGATACACATCAGTGGAGGGATAGCCCAGGCTCATCGCTTAGCCACCGCCGGACGCTTGATCGAACCATCTTTACCAATGGTGGGAAGCGCCGTCGGCAACAGTCCACCCGGGAGCACCGAATTGGAAGGACTGGCCGAAGATCCCTTCACACCAAACAAGGCTTGGTAAATCTTTTTCACACCGGGTCCACTCGTACCAGCACCGGTACCACCCTGACTCACCATCATCACAACAACATACTGCGGATCGTTCGATGGCGCGTACGAGTCAAACCACGACGTGTCATCCTTGCCCGTGACCTGGCCCGAGCCGGTCTTCGCTGAAACTGCTACCGGGAAGTCCTTGAATAGACCCTTGGCGGTTCCATCCGTTGCCACCCCGCGCAGCGACCGTTGGATGTATTGCAGTGTTGCTTTGTCGACCGGGATCTGCCCGCTTGCCTTCGGTTCAAACTTCTTAATCACTGTGCCCGATGGAGAAATGACAGCTTTGGCCACTTGGGGCTCCCACAAGGTGCCGCCATTGGCGATAGCTGCATACACAGTGGCCATCTGCAGTGGCGTGACCGCGGTCTCGCCCTGGCCAATGGCGAAGTCAGCAGCAAAACCACCCTTGTATTGACCACCATCGACACAGTTTTCCTTCGCAAAGGCCGTCAGCAGGCGAGCCCGCGTGCGATCGCCGATCTCGGGATAGCCCGTATTCGCCCGCTTGCAGTAGGTGGCCTTGTTGTCCTTCCACCGCTTGAGGACATCGGCCCGATCCACCACGCGCCCTGGGCGCTCGCCGGGCAAGTCAACATTGGTCAACGAACCCAAGCCGAAATCGCGAGCTGTCTTTACGAACCATTCGTCGGCTCCCCCAGCCTTCGGTGACAAACCGCCATCACGCACCCAGGCGTCATAGCCCAAGCCATAGAACACCGTGTTGCACGAGACTTCAATCGCGCGACGAATGGTAATCGGCCCGAAAGCTTCGGATTCAAAGTTCCTCTTGGTGAGGTCTCCCACCTTGTATTCACGTGCACACTCATAAAGCGAATTGACGCTCTCTCCGGCTCGAACAGCCGCCGCAGTTGAAATCACCTTGAATGTGGATGCGGGGATGTACTCGCCAGCCCATGCGCGCGACAACAGCGGCGTGTTTGAACTCGGGTCAGTCAAGCTTTGGTATTCCTTTTGCGACACCCCACCCACCCAGACGTTCGGGTCATAGGAGGGGTAACTCGCCATCGCTACTACGGCGCCGGTCTTGGCGTTGAGCACCACAACCGAACCAGAGTCTGCTCGACACCCTCCTTCACAGTTGTAGGTCTTCCCGGCGCGCGCTGCCATGATCTGAGTTTTAAGCGCCTCTTCAGCAACGGCCTGAACCCGGGCGTCAAGGTTGGTCACCACGTAGTCGCCCGGCGTTGGATCCTGCGTCGCCACGGTTCCTGTGACGGAACCAGCGTTATTCACAGCCAAGGACTTAAACCCTGGAATTCCGCGTAGGTAGGTGTCGTAGGTGGCTTCTAGACCGGCCCTACCGATGAGGTCGGTGCGACGAAATCCTGATGACCCATCGCTGAACTCCTTGTCACTAACGGGTCCGAGATATCCCAAAACGTGGGCTGACTTTGCACCATCTGGGGCGGGGTAATCGCGCACAGTCGACAGTTCTGCTGTCACTCCCGGATACAACTCCCGTCGCTCCATGATGCTTAGCGCCACGTCAGTGGAGACATCTTTAGCGATGGGAATGGGTTGATACGGCGAACCGTTCCAGCACACTGGCGCTTTGGCTGCACCCTTGGTTCCGCACAACGTGAGTGCACCCTTGACCTTGCTCTCTCTCATCCCCAGCGTCTTACTCAAGCGCTTGATGACCGCTACGCCATCATCCTTTTGCTTCCTGACTGCGGTGCGATCGACGGAGACCACAATCGTGGTTCGGTTTTGCGCCAACGGCCGGCCCTGGGAATCAAGAATCAATCCACGAACTGCAGGCGTGACCACTTCCCGCGTCCGGTTGTCTGCAGCCGCTCGCTGGTATTGCTCACCGCTCACCACTTGCAGGAAGAACAACCGACCAAAAAGAGTCAGCATTAATGAAAGAGCCAGTACCTGAAGGACAAGGAGGCGCAGTCGCGAACGATCGCTCACGGTTCCCTCCTTCGTCCGGCTAGTAGCGCGGGGAAGAGGGTTCGACCCACCGCAATGTGGCAGAAAGTGCGGGCAGAACAACAAGCGCTATGAGCACAGCATAAAGACCCTGGGTTAACGCCTGTCCATAAATCTGTGACCAGCTGAAGGCGCGGGCGCCGACTAGTTGGGAAACCCCCGCATAGAGCGCCAAAGTCGACAATGCGCCCACGGCCATGACCAGGAGTGGGGTCAGCGAGGACCCCTGGCTGTCATCGGCCAACAGCCCCGTGAGGAATCCCACCAGCGCTAACACCAAAGGCCAAATCCCGAAGGTTCCCACTGCCGGCGGCATCACATCCAGAAACAGACCGGCGGCAAACCCGACAATGACTCCCTCAAGCGATCCGCGCGATAGTCCCCAGCCGACGACCAGCACCACGATCAAATCCGGTGTGGCTCCGGGCAATCCCAATTGACTCAAGACGACCGTTTGAAGCACTACCGCTGCCATCACCCAGACGGCAGCCACCAGAGATCGACCCCAAAAAACGGACATCACTTACGTCCCTGTTGGTGTCGGCCGCGGAGTACGTGCGCGCGTAACTGATGGAGTCGGCGTGGGCTTAGCCGTCGATGATGGCGTCAAGGTGATCGTCACCGTGGGTGCTGGTGTGGGCGATCGGGGAATCAAAGAATCACGCGGGTCACGGGCGGGAACCGCGACAACAACTCCCACTACATCAAGTGCAGAGAAGTTGACATAGGTTTTGACCACCGCTGTGCGGGTGAGTGAGCCAGCCGCGCCTTTGACTTCAGTGATGATTCCCATCGGGATACCGGGGATGAACGGTCGGTCGCGACGCGAACCAAAGGTCAGCAGTGGATCACCCTTGCGCAATGGTGCACTTTGGTTGAGCAATTGGAACGTCAATCCGCTCAAACCATTACCGGTGGCGATACCCACTTCGGAGGATTTGGCGGCCCGAGCCCCAATCGAGGAGTTGGGGTCAATTGCCAGTAAAACGGTGGATGTTGTCGCCCCCACACTGGTCACACGCCCAACCAAGCCATCGCCATTAATGACGGTTTGGTCCTTCTTGATGCCATCACGCGAGCCCGAATCCAACGTGGCCGACCAGGCAAAGCCTTGCGAGGGGCCAATCGCGATCACTCGGGCTGGAACGATACGGATTCTTCCTTGGCCAGCAGTCTTGAGCAGTTTCTGCAATTGCCGCGCGGCCCCCGCTTGCCCCTCATTGACGCGTAACTGGGTTTCGAGTTCAGAGTTTCGAGCTTGGAGTGCGCTGACCGTTTTCTCATTGCTGCGAATGCGCGTGAGTGAGCCAAAGAAATTCCCGATGGGTTGCGTGATAGACGAAACCACGCGTTGGAATGGACCCAAAGTCGTTGCACCCGCGCCGCGCACGCTGTCGGAGCCGCCGCGAAGGCTGAGAACGATAAAGGTCACACATATGAGTACGACAATGGCCAGTGCCAGTCGCGCGCGTCCAGATCTCATCAGTGTCTACTAGGTAACGGCAACAATTGCCGCGCACTTTGATTAGTGGCGCGGCTCGGAAATAAGGACTTGTTGAAGAGATTCAAATTCCTCAACGCACTTGCCCGATCCGATAGCCACACAGTCCAAGGGGTTATCAGCAATGTGAATGGGCATCCCCGTTTCGTGGCGAATGCGCTCGTCAAGACCCTTGAGCAAAGCCCCACCACCGGTGAGCACGATGCCGCGTTCCATCAGGTCACCGGACAGCTCAGGTGGCGTCTGGTCCAAAGTGGCCTTCACCGCGTCAACGATCGACGTCACGGGGACTTCTATGGCCTTACGGATTTCCTCGCTGGCCACCACGATGGTCTTGGGCAGGCCAGAAACCAGGTCACGACCGCGGATCTCGGCGTGTGGCTCGTCAGGAATCGGGAACGCCGATCCAATCAACATCTTAATTTCCTCAGCCGTGCGCTCACCGAGCAACAGCGAGTACTCCTTCTTGATGTACTCAATAATCGCCAAGTCGAGTGCATCTCCACCCACACGAATGGACTTCGCCGTGACAATGCCGCCCAGCGAAATCACCGCAACTTCAGTGGTTCCACCACCGATGTCGACCACCATGTTGCCAGTGGGCTCGTGGACTGGAAGTCCGGCGCCAATCGCAGCAGCCATCGGCTCTTCAATGATGTACACCTTGCGCGCACCGGCGGCATACCCAGCGTCTTTGACTGCGCGCTGTTCCACACCGGTGATGCCCGAGGGTACACAGACAACGATGCGGGGCTTGGCCAGGTGGCGGCGGGTGTGCACCTTTTGAATGAAGTAACGCAACATGCGCTCAGTGGTATCGAAGTCAGCGATCACACCGTCTTTGAGTGGGCGAATCGCCACGATGTTGCCTGGGGTGCGGCCGATCATCTTCTTGGCTTCAAGACCCACCGCGAGCACGCTACGCGTGGTCTGGTTAATGGCAACAACGGATGGCTCGTTCAAAACCACACCACGACCGCGGACGTACACCAAGGTGTTAGCGGTACCCAAGTCAACGGCCATGTCGCGACCAATAAATGACATTCTGTTTGCCATGAAAAGCAGCCCTCCAGAGGGAAGATCAAACGCAAGTGCGGCTTTGAGGATACCTAGAGCAGGTGACGCTTATCCCAGACCTGGGAAAAACAGTGCAATCTCGCGGGCTGCCGATTCGGGTGAATCCGAGCCATGGACAAGGTTTTCGGTCATAACGGACGCAAGGTCGCCACGAATAGTGCCTGGCGCGGACTTAATCGGGTCCGTCACGCCCATCAGGGTGCGCCAGGCGGTGATGGCTTCGGGGCCCTCAATGACTGCTGCCACCAACGGGGCGGAGGTGATGAATGAGACCAGCTCGCCAAAGAACGGCTTATCCGCATGCTCGCCGTAGTGGGCTTGGGCGGTAGCCACATCAAGGGTGCGCAGTTCCAGCGCCACCAAGCGGTAGCCCTTGCGCTCAATACGGTCCAAAATCTGGCCGGTCAGGCCGCGAGCAACACCGTCGGGCTTGACCAAGACAAGGGTGCGTTCCGTCATTAATGACTCCAAGAAAAAGGGGCTAGAAACCCCTACTCTACCGGCCGGTCAGGCCTCATCTGCCGGCACGGGGTTAGCCGAGCGCCCGAGCTTGAGGGCCCACCACCACAGCGCGGCAAACATCACGCCCAGGAAGAACATCGCTGGGATGACAAATCCGGCAGCTATTGCCGCTACTTGAATCAGCCACCCGGCGTAGACCGCCCAACTAAAGCGGAGCAAGGCCGTCACCACTAAGCAGGAGATGGCTAACAGTCCTCCCACCCAACCCGCAACTGCGCCGTTGACCTGGTAAATCGAAATAGCCACGGGAATGGCCAACGCGAGCACGATGGATTCAAACGCTAAGACTGCGGATGCAAGTGCCCTCATGACGCTTCACCGCTTGATGGCTGCAACAAGGCACGAGCCTGACCAACCAAGGCAACCGAACCAACTACCAAGACCGCCGCTGCAGTGGTGCCCTCGTTTGTTGCATCATCGGCCAAGGTCACAGCAACTTCCAGCGCATCGGAAAGAGCAGGAGCAACCACCACTCGATCACTGCCCACGATCTGACTGGCAAGTTCGCCCACCTCATCGGCCGGCATAGCCCGAGGGTCGTTCGCGCTGGTAGCCACAATGACATCGACTTGATCGGCAAACTCCGCGAGCACACCGGAGACGTCCTTATCAACCATGGCACCCACAACAGCGATAACAGATCCGAAGTCAAAGGACTCGCGAAGGGCTTCGGCGGTAGCTCGCGCGCCATGGGGATTATGCGCAGCATCAAGCAGGACGGTGGGCGATCGACGCACGATCTCCAGTCGCCCGGGAGCCGTTGCTTGGGCAAAGGCCTCGCGCACCAGGGCAACATCTAGCCGTTGCTGTCCCCCACCGAGGAAACTTTCAAATGCAGCCAAGGCCACTGCGGCGTTATGTGCTTGGTGTTCGCCATGAAGAGGCAACCACAATTCGTCGTAGACGCCACCCAGGCCTCGGATGGTCAGCAGCTGACCACCAACGGCGAGTTGTCGATCCACCAGCGCAAAGTCACGGCCTTCGAGGATCAAACGAGCACCGACTTGTGCGGCTCGCGCTGCAATAACCTCTGCAACTACAGGATCTTGTTCAGCAACAACTACCAAGCCGTTGGCCTTGATGATGCCCGCCTTTTCGCCAGCAACCTCTTCCAGCGTTGAGCCCAAGTATTCGGAGTGATCTAAGCCAATGGGTGTAATCACGCATACAGCTGATTCGACAACGTTTGTTGCATCCCACGTCCCACCCATGCCCACTTCGATTACGGCTGCATCGACGGGAGCCTCGGCGAACGTGGCTAAAGCCAACACAGTCAGTACTTCAAAGGTCGACATGGCCGGGCCACCGCGACCGATGCTTTCCGCATCAACTATTTCAAGGTAAGGCTCGATGTCGTCAAAGTTTTCGACAAAGCGCTCAGGCGAAATGATTTCGCCGGCGAAACAAATGCGCTCACGCACGGTTTCTAAATGCGGGCTGGTGAACCGGCCGGTTCGCAATCCTGCGGTTAGCGCCAGTTGATCAATAAGTCGAACCGTCGACGTCTTGGCATTGGTGCCGGCCACGTGAATGGTCGGGTAGGCCTGCTGGGGGTCAGCCAATAACTCCACAGCGCGCGCTACCCGCTCCAGAGTGGGCTCGATGCGGTCTTCGGGCCAACGCAGCGTGAGGCTTTCCTGGATTTGAACAAACCGCTCCACAGCGGATGGGCCTGTTTCATCGATGCTCACGGGGGGCAACTCTACGCAGGGCCGCAACAATAGGATCGGACATCATGACTGAGCCCACCGCAGCCTCAAAGATTCCCGACAAGCCCACCATTGATGGGCTGGAAGACCGCTGGTCCCAGAACTGGGAAACCGATGGTGTCTACCGGTTCAATCGCACGGCTACCCGCGATCAGGTGTACTCCATTGATACGCCGCCACCGACGGCTAGCGGGTCGCTGCACGTGGGCCACGTCTTTTCCTACACACACACCGACACGATCGCGCGCTTCCAGCGGATGCGTGGTCTCGAAGTGTTCTACCCCATGGGCTGGGACGACAACGGACTTCCGACTGAACGTCGGGTTCAAAACTATTTCGGCGTGCGCTGCGATCCGTCGTTGCCCTATGACCCCGACTTCACCCCGCCGGCCGAACCAGGCAAGCAGCAGATCGCCATCTCGCGCCGCAACTTCATTGAACTGTGCGAACACCTCACAGTCGAAGACGAGAAAGTCTTTGAATCTGTTTGGCGTCGACTTGGCCTGTCCGTTGACTGGTCGCACAGTTACCAAACCATTGATTCGAACTCCCGAGCCACGTCACAGCGCGCGTTCTTGCGCAACCTTGCTCGTGGTGAGGCCTACCAAAGCGAAGCACCCACGCTGTGGGATGTCACGTTCCGTACCGCTGTGGCACAAGCCGAACTTGAGGACCGCGAACGCCCCGGTGCCTACTACCAGCTCGCGTTCCACCGCACCGACGGCAAGGGCGATGTCAACATCGACACCACGCGCCCTGAACTGCTGGCGGCGTGCGTTGCTCTCGTGGCTCACCCCGATGATGAGCGCTACCAGGAGCTTTTTGGCACCACGGTGCGCACACCCATCTTTGACGTAGAAGTAGAAGTCAAGGCCCATCCGTTGGCCGATCCCGAAAAGGGAACCGGCATCGCAATGGTGTGTACGTTCGGTGACCTCACCGACGTGACGTGGTGGCGTGAACTCCAACTCGAGACCCGCCCCATCATCGGCTGGGATGGTCGCATCACCTCTGATGCTCCAGAGGCCATCGTTTCGGCTGATGGGCGCTCGGCCTACGCGCGACTTTCAGGTTCCACGGTCTTCACGGCTAAGGAAACAGTGGTTGAGATGTTGCGTCACAGTGGTGAGCTCATCGGTGAGCCTCGACCCATCAATCACCAAGTGAAGTTTTTTGAAAAGGGTGACAAGCCACTCGAAATCGTGACTACGCGTCAGTGGTATTTGCGCAACGGTGGTCGCGATGGACTTCTACGCGATGTCGTCTTGCAGCGCGCCAACGAGATCACCTGGCACCCGGCCTACATGAAGGCCCGCTACGACAACTGGGTGGAAGGCCTCAACGGTGACTGGTTAGTTAGCCGTCAGCGGTTCTTTGGGGTTCCGTTCCCGCTCTGGTATCGCCTTGATGCCAATAGCGAACCGCTCTATGACCAACCGCTAGTCCCAGATGAAGCTGACCTCCCCATCGATCCACAGTCCGAGTGTCCTGCTGGCTTTACTGCTGACCAACGTGGCGCAGCCAATGGATTCATTGGTGACCCTGATGTCATGGACACCTGGGCCACTTCGTCGCTGACTCCGCAGATCGCTGGTGGATGGGAACGCGATAACGATCTGTTTGAACGCGTCTATCCCATGAACTTGCGTCCGCAAGGTCACGACATCATCCGCACCTGGCTGTTCTCCACGGTTGTGCGAGCCAACGCTGAGTTTGATGGAGTGCCGTGGACCGACACATCAATTTCTGGCTGGATCCTGGATCCCGACCGCAAAAAGATGAGCAAGTCCAAGGGCAACGTGGTCACGCCCATGGGATTGCTTGAAGAACACGGTTCCGATGCTGTGCGCTATTGGGCAGCCAGCGGACGACCAGGAACTGACACCGCCTTCGATGTGCAACAGATGAAGGTCGGGCGGCGACTGGCCATCAAGATCTTGAACGCTTCGAAGTTCGCGATTAGCTTGGGCGCGACCGAAAACCCATCAGCGATCACGCACCCCTTGGATCGTGCCCTCTTGGCTCAATTAGCAACCGTCGTTGAACGCGCAACCACCGCCTTTGACAACTACGACTACAGCCGAGCACTCGAAGTCACTGAAACGTTCTTCTGGGCCTTTTGCGATGACTATGTTGAGATGGTTAAGGACCGTGCTTACGGCGGTCAGGGACCAGAAGGCGCTGCTTCAGCTCATGCCACGCTCGCCGCAACGCTGTCTGTTCTCCTGCGGCTATTCGCCCCCACACTTCCGTTTGTCACCGAAGAGGCGTGGTCCTGGTGGCAGACGGGTTCGATTCACCGCAGCCCTTGGCCTGATGCACCGTCAGTGACCGCAATTGCTGCCGATGGCAACATCGCTTTGAACGAAACAACCGCCGTGTTGCTATCGACTATTCGCCGAGCAAAGTCGGATGCGCAAGTTTCTATGCGCGCCGATGTCGAATCCGCGATCATCACCGCGCCTGCCACCCAACTTGAGTTGGTGCGCCAAGTAGAAGGCGACTTGCGCGCAGTAGGACGCATTGCGAATGTGAGCTATGTCGAAGGCGAGAGCGTGAGTGCTGAAGTCGTGCTCGGAGAACAACCCGCTTAGGCGGACTTTTCTTCCTTGTCAGCACGAGCACGCTTGGGCTTGTCACGCGGAACCATCGTGGGCGCAATGTGCTGCACCACCACTTCTTCGGTCACCACGACTCGGCCAATGTCATCTCGTGAGGGAACTTCGTACATCACGGACAACAACACTTCTTCCATGATGGCGCGCAGTCCACGAGCTCCCGTACCGCGAGCCAAAGCCTGATCGGCGATCGCGATGAGCGAACCTTCATCAAATTCGAGTTCAACACCATCAAGCTCAAAGAGCTTTTGATATTGCTTGACCAGAGCGTTCTTTGGCTCCGTCAGGATTTGGATCAAACCGGCCTGGTCCACGGCAACCGTGCTGGTCAGGATGGGCAGACGACCAACAAATTCGGGGATCAAGCCGAACTTGAGTAGGTCTTCTGGCATGACGCGACTGAGGATGTCCATTTCATCGGTGGACTCTGCTGGCGATTGAACATCAGCGGTGAAGCCGATGCTCTTCTTGCCCACGCGCTGCTCAATCAAGGTGTCAAGACCAGCAAATGCGCCGGCGACGATGAACAACACGTTGGTGGTGTCGATCTGAATGAATTCCTGGTGCGGGTGCTTGCGACCACCCTGGGGCGGCACCGAAGCAGTCGTTCCCTCGATGATCTTCAAGAGTGCTTGCTGCACGCCCTCACCAGATACATCACGAGTAATGGATGGGTTCTCGCTCTTGCGCGCGATCTTGTCGACTTCGTCAATGTAAATAATGCCGGTTTCGGCCTTCTTCACGTCGTAGTCGGCTGCCTGGATCAGCTTGAGCAAAATGTTTTCCACGTCTTCACCGACATAACCTGCTTCGGTCAAGGCTGTGGCGTCAGCAATGGCAAACGGCACCTGCAACATGCGCGCCAAGGTTTGTGCCATCAAGGTCTTGCCCGAACCGGTCGGGCCGAGGAGCAAGATGTTGGACTTCATCAATTCGATGCCGTCTTCGCCGCGTCGATCCGATTCTGGCGAGCGAATGCGCTTGTAGTGGTTGTAGACAGCAACAGCGAGCGACTTCTTAGCAGCGTCTTGGCCTACGACGTACTGGTCAAGGAATTCAAAGATTTCACGAGGCTTGGGCAGCTCAGTGGATTCGCCCTCAACAATTTCACTGAGCTCTTCGTCAATGATTTCGTTGCACAGGTCAATGCACTCATCGCAGATGTAAACGCCTGGGCCAGCGATCAATTTCTTGACTTGCTTTTGGCTCTTTCCACAGAAAGAACACTTGAGCAGATCGGCTGTCTCTCCAATGCGCGCCACGTGGGTCGACCTTTCCTGGGGAAGCTGTTTCTTGAACCACGAAACTACCCCGACATGGGGTCAGATCAGCCCTTTGATCTGGGCGTGCCGCGTGCAGAAAGGGTGAAGACCCCATCCGGCAGGGCTTAGCGCGTGAAAATTACCTCATCGATGATGCCGTATTCCTTGGCTTCGGCCGCCGTGAGGATCTTGTCGCGCTCAATGTCTTGACGAACTTGGTCTTCGGTGCGACCACTGTGTTCAGCCAACATCTGCTCGAGCAGAGTGCGCATCCGCAAAATTTCATTCGCTTGGATCTCGATGTCCGAGCCCTGACCGCCACCCTCGCTGTAGGGCTGGTGAATCAAGATGCGTGAGTGCTTGAGAGCAAAGCGTTTGCCTGGCGTTCCGGCAGCCAGCAACACGGCAGCGGCCGAAGC
Source organism: Bifidobacterium breve (assembly GCA_945881995.1). Taxonomy (GTDB): domain Bacteria; phylum Actinomycetota; class Actinomycetes; order UBA12327; family UBA12327; genus AcAMD-2. The sequence continues at coordinate 14,500 of CAMCVY010000008.1, forward strand.
GGCTTGACCCATGCAGATGGTTTGGATGTCGGGCTTGACGAATCGCATGGTGTCGTAGATCGCCGTCAGCGCAGTGAAGGATCCACCGGGTGAGTTGATGTAGATCGAAATGTCTCGATCCGCATCCATGGATTCCAGCGTGAGTAACTGTGCCATCACGTCGTTTGCAGAAGCATCATCGATTTGCACACCCAAGAAGATGATGCGCTCCTCAAAGAGCTTGGTGTACGGATCCATTTCGCGATAGCCCTGGCTGGTGCGCTCAATAAAGCGCGGCAGGACATAGCGACTGCTAGGGGTAAAGAGCTCGCTCACTTGGACTTCCCTCCGGCTGGGCTGGTGCCACCTTGGCCTGCAACATCCTTGGCGCTACGCACCACGTGATCGACGAATCCGTATTCCATTGCCTCTTCGGCAGCGAACCAGCGGTCACGATCGGAGTCTTCTTCGATTTGCTGAAGGGTCTGACCAGTGTGACCAGCGATGAGTTCGGCAAGCTTCTTTTTGGTGTACAGCATCTGCTCGGCTTGAATCTTGATGTCCGAAGCCGTTCCACCAATTCCACCCGATGGCTGGTGCATCATGATGCGCGCGTGCGGCAAGGCATAACGCTTGCCTGGGGCACCTGCACACAACAAGAACTGACCCATCGATGCGGCCAAGCCCATGGCAACGGTGGCTACGTCATTTTGGATGAACTGCATGGTGTCGTAAATCGCCAAACCGGCCGACACCGATCCACCTGGTGAGTTGATGTACAGGTAGATGTCTTTTTCTGGATCCTCAGCAGCAAGCAAAAGCATCTGCGCGGCGATCGCGTTGGAGTTGGCGTCCTCGACAACCGAACCCAAGAAGATGATGCGCTCGCGCAAGAGTCGTTGATAAACGCCGTCATCAAAACCCATGCCGGAAGGTTGTGAGCCGCGTGCTTCACCAAGCCCGGGGATCTCTACCGATGTCACCTTGTGCACTCCTTTGCTCATTGCCAGTGCGTTGACCCTAACGCGAAAACCCCCCTGCTTCACATCTTCAGGGGGGGTGTTCGCTTACGGCGCAGACCTAGTGGTCGTGACCTTCGTGGTCATCGTCTGAAGCGTCCAGCGCCTTCAAATCAACGGTACGTCCCGCAGCATCCGTAATCGCGGCGTTCTCAAGGACGAAAGCCATGGCCTTGCCGCGGACGACTTCACCCACGAACGAGGCCACCTGGCCCGCACGGACAACCTCTTGAACGAACTGGTCGGGTGCCATGCCATAGCGCGAGGCCTGACGAATCAGGTACTCGGTCAGTTCGGTCTCTGAAGCTTGGATGTCTTCGGCCTTAGCGATTTCATCGAGGAGGAACTGCTGGGCAATCGCCTTGCGCACATCCACCTCAACTTCGGCGCGGTGCACGTCGTCTTCCATGCGACCTTCGCCTTGCAGGTGCTCATCGACTTCGGACTTAACGATTCCGTCGGGGATGGGGATCTCCACGAGCTCTAAGAGTGCATCCCCGATCTTGTTGCGCGCCTGCAGAGCTTGTTCAATCTTTTTGATCTCGACCGTCTGTTCCGAAATCTGCGCGTGCAGTTCAGCAAAGGTGTCGAACTCGCTCGCCATCTGGGCAAACTCATCATTGAGTTCAGGCAGGATGCGCTCGCGCACGCTCTTGACTTCAACCGTGACTTCGACGTCCTTGTCGACCCATTCACCGGCGCGCAGTCGCGTGGTGAGAGTTCCGCTTGAGCCTGCTTCAAGTCCGATGATCGCGTCGTCCAGCCCGTCGAGCAAATCGCCGGATCCGACTTGGTAGGACAAGCCAGCAGCGGTGGCTTCTTCGATCGCTTCGCCTTCGTAAGCAGAACTCAAGTCAATGACGATGAAGTCGCCGTCTTCCACTGCACGCTCAACGGGCTTGAGGGAGCCAAAGCGCTCGCGCAAACGTTCTACCTGAGCTTCGATGTCGGTCTCGCTTGCTTCCACATCATCAACAGAGACCGCAATGCCCTTGTACTCAGGCAAGGTGATTTCGGGGCGCACTTCGACTTCAGCGGTGAATCTCAGTGGCTGGCCATCGACAAACTCGGCAATATCGACTTCAGGCTGACCCAAGACGCGAAGTTCGTTATCGCGCACAGCGTCCGCGTACGCATTTGAGATCACATCGTTCATGGCCTCGTCGATGACGGCTTCGCGTCCCACGCGCTGGTCGATGATCGCTTGGGGAACTTTGCCCTTGCGGAAACCAGGCACGTTGATGGCGGCAGCGATGCGCTTGTAGGCAGCATCAATGCTGGGCTTCATCTCGTCAGCGGCGACTTCAATGCTGAGCTTGACGCGCGTTGCTGACAATGTCTCTACTGCTGTGTTCATGCTGAAACCTGACTCCTTGACCTGATGGTTGGTCGGGGCGGGGAGACTCGAACTCCCGATCTCCTGCTCCCAAAGCAGGCGCGCTACCAACTACGCCACGCCCCGCGACAACTCAAACGATGCACGGGTAACCTATTCCAACGTCGGATGAAGGTCCGCACGCGGGTGTAGCTCAATGGTAGAGCCCCAGCCTTCCAAGCTGGCCATGCCGGTTCGATCCCGGTCACCCGCTCTCAATGAAAAAAGCCCCCATGGTTCTGGGGGCCTTTTTCATTGGGGGAATCAAGGGGTCCGGGATCGGGAGGAGCCGTGCAACAGCACGGCGACGGCCCCGGTCACCAACTGTCAGAAGCGGTGACCACGAACGGATCGGGAGGACAGACGAACCACGGGCTCGCATGGAACACTGCACCAATGAGCATCGTTCAAGCCTCGTGCGATAAGTGGGCAACAACACTTACCGGCTTTCTCACCCACCCGGACGTGTCTGAGATTTCTTTCACCTCACCCGAATCCGGCGAACCGGCGGGCTCCCTCACGATCACTGAGGGCTCGACGAGGTCGGGCGCTCGGGTCCGTGTGGTCGACACCCGTCTGCTTATTCCTGCATTGGGTTTAGACGCCACGATGGTCCATGCATTTGCACCCAGTGAATCGACCAGTCCACACCTGCTCAGCGACTTAGCGACAAAGCATCAGCCCACTCCCGATGGTGGAACGGAAATGACGTGGCACTTTCACGTTGACCTGATGCCCCGAGTGGACTTGATCATTGACCCCGAATTCATTGACGCGGTCTACCCCCCACTCACGCAGGCGCACACCAGTGCCTATGCGATTGAAGGCATGATGCCGATCGCCGTTCCGCACCGCTTACGTTCGCTTGCATCTCCGTGGCTCATCGGCGCCATCGTTCGACCAACCGATGAAGTGGTCACCCGAGACTTGTTCACGACCTACGCGAATCGTTGGCACGAGTTGGTTAATAACCCGCCACTTGTCGCTGACCCTGCTTCGCAGCGCGAGCGTGACATCAAGCATCGAGCCACGCTGTTTAACAACGACACCGATCCGGTGTGGCAGAACTTGGCCAAACTCGTTGGGCAGGCTGACACCGACACGTTGCTCGCAGCTATTCGCAACCCGGTCTAGTCACTTTTGGCAGGTAGGGCACCAGAAAAGATTCCGGCCCGAAACCTCACGCTTAAGAATCGGGGTTGAGCAGACCAAGCACGGCTGGGATTCACGCCGATAGACGTACACCTCTCCCCCATGTCGATCATTCCGTGGAGCTCGACCAGTCCGTTCGGGCAAATGCTTCGATCGGACCGTGTCAATCTGGCCAACGTCAGCTCCAATGCGCATCAGCTTGACGAGATCGCGCCAGATTTTGAGCCACACCTTGCGATCAACATCACGACCTGGTGTCAAAGGATCGACGCCCAACCGAAACAGGACCTCAGCGCGATACACATTGCCCACGCCGGAAACGATGTCCTGCCGCATCAACAACGCACAGATAGGTGAGGAGCTTTTCGAGATCACATTCCAGGCGCGCTTCTCGTCCGCATCCACACGTAGTGGATCAGGACCCAAGCGATTGAGCAGCACCGCCACGTCCGACGATGTCACCAGTTCGCACTGCGCTGGACCGCGCAAATCGGCCACTGCTTGCTTGCCATGCAGTCGAAGTCGAACTTGACCAACCGGAGGAGCTGCCTTTTTGTCCACCAAAGGTTTGATGTTCCACGCCCCATAAAGCCCCAAGTGCACGTGCACGATCGCATCGTTAGTGAACTCCATGAGCAGGTGTTTGCCCACTGCTTGGGCTTGCACAAAAGCCGTGTGATCGATGCGGGCGGCGCTGTCAGCAAAGCGACCCTGTGGGCTCGTCACTGCGAGAGCCTGTCCAGCAAATGCCTCGTTGAGGTCTGCAGCATTTCGATGAATCGTGTGACCTTCAGGCATGACAACGACAACTAGTCAAAAGCAGGTGGCTGGGTGCGAGCACGCTTGATTTCGTAGAAACCTTCCGAGCCCGAAAGCAACACAATCCCATCAAAAAGGCGGCCAGCGGCCTCACCCTTGGGTGTGGGGCTAATCACCGGACCGAAGTAACCGATTCCATTGATCGCCATGACCGGCGTGCCGATTTCCATCGCTGCTGCATCTTGCGATGCCTGATGCGAAGCGCGAATCGCATCATCGAATTCCTTGGAAGAACCAGCATCCGCCAGATCGGCCGGAAGATTCAGCTCAGCAAGGGCTTCCACAATCACGGTCGGATCGTCGCGTCGATTATCAACGAAAATGCGTCGACTAATCGCGGTATACAGCGGTTCAGTGATTTCCACCCCAACCCGCGCCTGGGCTGCGGCGACAACGCGCACCGGTCCCCACACTTTGCTCATCATGTCGACGTACTCCGATGGAATGTCTTTGCCTTCATTGAGAACCGCCAAGCTCATGATGTGGAATCGCAGATCAATGTCTCGCACTTTGACCGCCTCAAGGATCCAACGCGAGGTCAACCATGCCCATGGACACATGGGGTCAAACCACATGTCAACGACGATTGGGGTGTCTTGTGATGCAGCGGACAAGGCTTCCTCCACGGGCGGGCTGGAACGGTATTGACACCCTAGGATGGCAAAGACCGCTACTAAGGAGTGCCCTGACGTGTCCGGCAACAACCTCACCCGTGACGAAGCTCGCCAGCGAGCCAGAGATCTAGACATTAGCCACTACGACGTGGCCATTGACCTCACGCGGGGCGCCAGGACCTTCGGCTCGACCACCACGGTGAGCTTCGCCGCTTCGGCCACTACTTCATTCATCGAATTCACCGCGGCCAGCGTCAAGGCGATCGTGCTCAATGGGCAAGAACTCGACCCTGCCGTAGCCTTTGATGGAAATCGAATCGCCCTCTCGGGCTTAGCTCACAACAACGTCCTCACCGTCGAAGGCGATGGGGTGTACTCCAACACCGGTGAAGGCTTACATCGATTCGTTGACCCCGTTGATAACGAGGTGTACCTCTACACCCAATTCGAATCCGCCGATGCCAAGCGCATGTTTGCCTGCTTTGATCAGCCGGACCTGAAAGCGACGTATTCCTTCACGGTAACTGCTCCATCACATTGGAAGGTCATCTCCAACTCCCCTACACCCAATGCAGGCGTCCTGGATGACACCAAGAGTGTGTGGAGTTTTGATCCCACTGCTCGGATGTCCACATACATCACAGCTCTGGTAGCTGGTCCGTACCACGAGGAACGCGGCGAATACGCCGGCGTCAACGGCACCTACCCCATGGGTGTGTTTTGTAGGCAATCCCTTGCTGAATTCCTCGATGCTGATGACATCATTGGCACAGCCGCCCGTGGGTTTGAACTTTTTGAACGCGAATTTGGCGTCGCATACCCGTTCGGCAAGTACGACCAACTCTTCGTACCTGAATTCAATGCCGGAGCGATGGAAAATGCCGGCTGTGTCACTTTCCACGAGGATTTGTTATTCCGCAGCAAGGTGACCGACGCGGCTTACGAGCAACGTTCGAACACCATCCTTCACGAACTCGCGCACATGTGGTTTGGCAACCTCGTCACGATGACGTGGTGGGACGACCTGTGGCTCAACGAGTCTTTTGCCGAATGGGCATCACACTTCGCCAACGTTCGGGCCACTCGTTACACCGATGCCTGGACGAGTTTTTGTAACCAGCGCAAAGCGTGGGCTTATCGTCAGGATCAACTTCCTTCCACGCACCCCATCGCCGCCGACATGGTCGACCTTGATGCCGTGCGCG
>CAMCVY010000009.1 GCA_945881995.1 Bifidobacterium breve
CGCGCGGCCTTTTTCGCGGTTGTCTTTTTGGCCGTGGTCTTCTTTGGTGTGGGGCCTGCGGCACGCTTAGCGGCCAAGAGGTCAAACGCACGGTCAACGGACAGCGTCATCGGATCGGCTGAACTAGGAACGGTCGCATTGGTTTCGCCATCGGTGATGTAAGGACCGAAGCGGCCTTCTTTGATCACGACAGGCTTGCTCGTTGATGGGTCAATACCTAAATCACGCATCGGTGGTGCAGCAGCTCGGCGACCACGTTGCTTCGGCTGAGCATAAATAGCCAACGCTTCATCAAGCGTGATGGCGAAGATCAAGTCCTCGCTGGCAATAGTGCGTGAGTCTGTTCCCTTTTTCAGGTACGGGCCATAGCGGCCGTTTTGAACCGTGATCTCTTGTTCATCGCTGGGGTCAACGCCAACAACGCGCGGCCAAGAAAGCAACCGCAGTGCATCGTCAAGAGTGACGGTGTCCAGATTCATGCTCGCGAACAACGAAGCTGTTCGAGGCTTGAGGGTTTTCGGTGAACCCTCGGGCAACACCTCGGTGACGTATGCCCCGTAGCGACCCGATTTGGCCACGATGCTGACGCCCCACTCGGGGTGAACGCCCATTTCGCGCTCGCCCGAAGGGATGGCAAAGAGCTCCTCCGCCTTTTCCACCGTCAATTCATCCGGCGCCAAATCCATCGGCACGTTGGCACGCTGCAATTCGCCCTCAGTTTCGCGTTCCAGGTACGGGCCAAACTTTCCAACGCGCAAGTTGATCCCCAGACTCGGATCACCGACCGCAAAGGTGGAGTTATCGCGCGCATCAATTTCGCCCAGGTCACCGGTCAAGGTCTTGAGGCCGACTAAGTCATCACCGCCGAAATAGAAGCGACTCAACCACTGCTTCATATCCGCATTGCCTGATGCAATCTCGTCCAAGCCATCTTCCATGCTTGCTGTGAAGTTGTAATCCACTAGGTGTGCGAAGTGATCTTCGAGCAAACGAGTTACGGCAAAAGCCAAGAAGGTTGGTACCAGTGCTGATCCACGCTTGTTGACGTAACCGCGATCCAAGATGGTGCCCATGATGGATGCATACGTTGACGGGCGACCGATTCCGCGTTCTTCCAGAGCTTTAACCAAACTTGCTTCCGTGTAACGCGCGGGCGGGTTTGTGCTGTGATCTTGAGGAATCAGCGCTGATGCGGTCACGGAATCGCCCACATTCAACGGCGGCAGACGGCGCTCGGCGTCATCGTTCTCGGCCTTCTCTTCATCGGCCGCTTCTTCATACGCCGCCATGAATCCACGGAACGTGATGACCGTTCCGGACGCACTAAATTCCACGTCCTTGCCGTCGGCGCTCTTGGCACCCAAGCGCAACGTGGCTGTCCGACCTATCGCATCGGTCATCTGTGAAGCAACCGTGCGCTTCCAGATCAATTCATACAACGCGAAGTCATCACCGGTTAATTCGCCAGCAACTTCGGCTGGAGTTTTGAACACATCACCAGCGGGACGGATCGCTTCGTGCGCTTCTTGTGCATTTTTGGACTTCTTCTCGAAGCGTCGAGGAACTTCGCTGACATATTCGGGTCCATACAGTTCTCGCGCTTGACTTCGCGCTGCATCCAATGCGGTTTGACTCAACGTGGTTGAGTCGGTTCGCATATACGTGATGAAACCGCGCTCATACAAGCCTTGCGCCACGCGCATGGTGCGTTGTGCGCCCCAACGCTGCTTGCGACTGGCTTCTTGTTGCAGGGTGGACGTCATAAATGGAGCAGATGGTGAGCGGCGGTAGGGCTTGTCGTCAACCGAGCGCACTGCGAATGTTGAACCAGTCAGTCCGGACACCAAAGCGTTGACGGTCGCCTCGTCCAGCACCACAACCTCAGCGTTTTTCAGTTGGCCGCTTTGATCAAAGTCCCGGCCCGTGGCTACTTTCGCCGCGTCAACGGTTACCAGACGCGCGGTAAATGCTCCTGGGTCGAACACACCTTCAATGTCGAAATACCGCGCCGAGGTAAAAGCAATGCGCTCGCGCTCGCGATCCACAACCAATCGGGTTGCCACCGACTGCACCCGACCAGCCGACAAACGCGACATAACTTTGCGCCACAACACGGGCGAAACTTCATACCCATAGAGCCGGTCCAAGATTCGACGCGTCTCTTGCGCATCAACAAGGTCTTGATCAATCTCACGGGTTTCTGTGGCCGCCCGCTGAATGGCTTCGGGCGTGATCTCGTTAAAGACCATGCGTCGAACCGGAATCTTGGGGTTGAGGACCTGAAGCAGGTGCCAGGCGATGGCTTCGCCCTCGCGGTCCTCATCCGTAGCCAATAGAAGTTCGTCTGCTTCTTTGAGCAACGCCTTGAGTTCGGCGACTTTTTTCTTCTTATTCGCATCTACGACATAAATCGGGGAGAAATCATGATCGACGTCCACCCCGAGGCGAGCCCATGACTCCTTCTTGTACTTCTCTGGGATGTCAGCGGCCTTCTTGGGCAAGTCGCGGATGTGGCCCACGCTGGCATCAACGACATAGCCGGCACCCAAATATTTCTCGATGGTTTTGGCCTTAGCTGGGGATTCAACAATCACCAGTCGGCGCAACCCATCGGGTGCGGTCTTTTTCGAAGAGGTAGCCACGGTGGAGCAGTGTGACGGTAAAGAGGGGTGTTGTGCCAATCAGGGGGGTGTCCTCGGCGTGGCGGTTGTGCGTAAAGCGTGCCTAGAGCCCAGGCCGGACCTGATCTAGAGGCGATCAGCGGGCCAACCGAACAAGCAAAAGCCCCCGGCACCACCTGTGTGATGGCCGAGGGCTCTTGCGGACTAACTAGTTAGACCAGTGCGTCGCTTTCCTCGTTGTCGAGGCCAGCTTCGGGGTTATCGCTGACCGCGATGCTCCGACGCTTGCTGACAAACACCGCCGCGACAATCACGATCACGGCGATCGCAGCGATGATGTAACGGAAGGATGCGTCCTCGCCGCTGCCAATGGAAAGGGCGACGATAGCTGGGGCGATCAACAATGCGACCAGGTTCATCACCTTGAGCAATGGGTTGATCGACGGACCAGCGGTGTCCTTGAAGGGGTCACCCACGGTGTCACCAATGATGGTGGCCTCGTGTGCCGGTGATCCCTTGCCACCAAAGTTGCCGTCTTCGACGTACTTCTTGGCGTTGTCCCATGCCCCACCGGAATTGGACAAGAACACGGCCATCAAGGTGCCCGCTGCGATGGTTCCGGCCAGGTAGGCACCCAAGGCGCCAATACCCAAACCGAAGCCAACAGCAATTGGCGTCATGACCGCAACCAACCCAGGGGTAGCAAGTTCGCGCAACGAGTCGCGCGTGCAGATGTCAACGACCTTGCCGTACTCCGGCTTGCTGGTGCCTTCCATGATGCCTGGATCGTCACGGAATTGACGACGGACTTCAAAGATGATGGCGCCGGCAGCGCGGGTTACCGCGTTGATCAGCAGACCAGAGAACAAGAACACGATGGATGCTCCGATGAGCAGACCAAACAAGTTCTTCGGGTCTCCGACGTTCAAGATGCCGAAGTACTGCAACCGCTCGTATTGGCTAAGTGCCTCATCTTGAGCTTGGCTGACGTTGGCGTTTTGAACTGCCTTTTGCACGGCATCGGTAAATGCACCAAACAATGCGGTCGCAGCTAGAACTGCCGTTGCGATCGCGATGCCCTTGGTGATGGCCTTCGTGGTGTTACCCACAGCGTCAAGGCTGGTGAGGATGGCAGCGCCTTCCTCGTCCACGTCCCCGGACATTTCGGCGATGCCCTGAGCGTTGTCAGAAACAGGGCCGAAGGTGTCCATCGAGACGATGACGCCGACCGTGGTCAGCAATCCGGTACCGGCCAATGCCACCGCGAAGAGCGAGAGCAAAAGCACGCCTTGTCCAAGGAGATAGGCCCCAAAGACTGCTGAGCCAATGAGGAGTGCGGAATAGACGGCCGACTCCATGCCCAACGAAACACCAGACAAGATCACCGTTGCAGGACCAGTCAACGACGTCTTAGCAACATCATCAACGGGGCGACGGTTCGTTTCGGTAAAGTAACCGGTGAGCAGTTGAATCGCAGCAGCCAACACGATGCCGATAATCACGGCACTGATAGCCAAAATACGTGGGTTGCTGTTCAACAGATCAGTGTTGTTACCTACCAGGGTGCGAAGGTCGGCCGCAGGAATCTGCAGCTCCTTCAACGTTGGAGGTAGGTAGAACCAGGTCGCAACGCTCACCAGGACAGCAGACACGATCGCTGAGATAAAGAAGCCTCGGTTGATCGCCGTCATGGCACTCTTGTCACCCGAACGAGGGGCAACCAAGAAGATGCCCAAAATTGCGGTCAAGACTCCAATGGCGGGAACGATCAGCGGATAGACCAAACCTTCGGTACCGAAAGCGGCCTTACCCAAGATCAAAGCAGCGACCAAGGTCACCGCATATGACTCGAACAAGTCAGCAGCCATACCGGCACAGTCACCGACGTTGTCACCGACGTTGTCCGCGATGGTGGCAGCGTTGCGAGGGTCGTCCTCAGGGATGCCCTGCTCAACTTTGCCGACCAAGTCCGCACCAACGTCAGCGGCCTTCGTGAAGATTCCGCCACCCACGCGCATGAACATCGCGAGCAGTGCAGCACCGAATCCAAATCCTTCGAGGACGGTGGGTGCGGCTTCCTTGTACAAGATCACCACTAGTCCAGCGCCGAGGAGGCCCAAACCGACGGTGAACATTCCTGCGACACCACCGGTGCGGAAGGCAATCTTCATGGCACGTTGTTCGCCATTGGGCTCGTGGTCACCAGCAGCGGCGGCTACGCGGACGTTTCCACGTACGGCCAACCACATACCCATGTAACCGGTGATGGCGGAGAACAAGGCTCCGACGACGAAGAAGGCTGATCGACCGATCTTCTCAGACGTTGTTTCTGCGGGAAGCAGGAACAACAAGCCGAAGACCAGGACAGCAAAAATGGCAAGGGTGCGGAATTGGCGGTTCAAGTACGCCGATGCACCCTCTTGGATCGCAACTGCGATCTCCTTCATTGAGTCGGTACCTTCACTGGCGCTGAGGACTTGCTTAACCAACGCAAGTGCCACCAACAATGCAACGACGGCCACGGCCACGACTGCATAGATCAAGGTGAGGTTGTTCCCACTCAGGGAGATCTCGCCCACGGCGAGAAGTTTCCCGGACATTCGTTCTCCTCGGATGAGGCCTTCCAAGCGCCTAAAGAGGGGAAGGCGAATTGGTCAGGCACGGTAAGTAATCCACCATCGACGAGCGATGAGGGCTTGCCGATACTACGGTCAACAGGGCCGAAAACTGCCCAATGAAGCCCTCTCTGCACCCAGATTTGGGCGGTGTCGCAACGCTTTGCGCCTAAAAAGGCCGAATTATTGGGTGATTTCGAACTGCTCAGCGATGCCAGTAAGGCTCAGTAGGCGATCAACGCGTGGGCTGAGCGCCTCAAGGACCAAGCGCGAGCCCGCTTCACGCGAGCGCGTCAAGGCACCAATTAATACGCCCAAACCCGTGGAGTCCATGAAGGAAACCTGGGACAAATTAATGGTCAGAGGTGTCGAAGTCTCGGATGCAGCGATGACGCGCCGAAACTCATCCGCCGTATGGACATCGACATCACCCGCGACAGCCAAGTGCTTGCCGCCGGCCTCAGGTGAGGTAACCGTGATCTCCATAGGTTGATTACATCAGGAATGCACCCCGTTGCGAAGCGAATTGCATACAAACGCCGCGCGGATTCATCAGCCGAGCGTCACGCCGGCCCGAGCCTGCGCAACAACGGTGAACCCGAAGGGCGCGCGAACCCGGACACGCACGTCACTTGATTCCGCTGTCAATGCGCAGCCCTCGAGTAAGCCACCGTTGAGCTCGGCCACGATCCGCGCCTGATCACACGCTGCCGACGAGCCCTGCCAACTGCGTGAGGCAGCAGCCAACGCCGCGAAGTCCGCTGCAACTTGCGCGCGCTGATGTGCAGCAAGCGCACCGACAAGAGTCAAGGCGCCGAGGAAGCAGGTCAGGACGAGCCCCAATCCACTCAGTACTAAGACAGCGCCGGCGCCACTGTCGCGCCACATGGATCTCTGCCTCATGCCCAACGAAAATGTCCGTCTAGTACTCAACAGGTGCCACCGCGCGCGCCCGCACTGCGGGAAACCAACGGGCCAGGGACGTTGTTGGCAATGTCCACGTCACGTTCACCGTGACCAATTCATCAGATGTCGATGTCACCCATTGAGCACCTGCAGGAAGTGCCTGCTGGGCTAATCGATCAACAGCGGCCGGCGATTCAAAACGTGCGACCGCGCGTGCGACCGCTGAAGCAGCACTGTGACATCGCACTTGTTGTCCCACGACAACTACACCCAACATCATCAAATAGGCCGCGATGATCACGCCCGGCAAAGCGAGTGCAACTTCAGCGGTGACGGAACCTCGTGATGAGGTTCGCCGGCGCGCGATCATCAAAAGAGAGAGGAAAGGGCCTGACTCAGCAGGTCCATCAGAAATTCTCGGACGATGTCACTGGTCAGCAGCTTGAACAAAACGGCTCCAAAACCAGCTGCAGCAACAGTGGCCACCGCATATTCCGCAGTTGCCATTCCTGCTTCGCTTTGGGTAATGCATGACAAGCGGCTTCCTAGTGCGTGACGCAATCGACTCACAAGACCTCCAACAACCGGCTGCGGCCGGAACGTCGCCTCAGTTAAGGCGTGACGGGAGTGTGATCAATCAGCGCCATCGCTGTGTGCACCTCAACAAAAAACTGTGGATCAATAGACACTCTGGACAATCAACAACCCGTGAGGCATGAGCGATCAATACCGGCCTAGATACAGCGCAAGCCCAGCCCCGACGGGGCAAACGGGCTTGACTTCCCTGGTTAGCCAAGCAGCGGCGCGACTGCGCCATAGACCGCGGGGATGATCGCCAACAGTACGAAGGCCGGCAGGAAACACAATCCCAGCGGGCCCGCAGTTCGCACCGCCACTTGCCTGGCCCTGGCTTGCCCCTCAAGGCGCGATCGCTGTCGAGACTCACGAGCCATTGACTGCAGTACCTGAGCGCTCACCGAACCCGCCCGCGAACTACGAGCCAATGCCTGACCAACTCGTTTGAGTTCTTCGCCCGGTCCCAAAGTTCGCCAGGTAACGACGGGATCTGCACCTAGTTGCAGTTGCTTGATCACCACATCCAATTGCTGGGCCAACGGCCCTCCGATCGCGCGCGCGACCTCTGCCATAGCTGTTGCAACGGGGGAACCACCCCCAAGACAAGCAGCGGCGAGATCCAACGCCAACGGCAGATCACGTTCACAGCGTTGCCGAAATACTCGATCGCTACGAGATTCCAAACGCGCAAGCAAGCGTGGACCAGCGATGGCGATGACTGCGCCAACCACAATCGAAAACAACGACGGAGCGACAACGACGAAGGTGCACCCCACCACACCACACACCACCGAAGGCGACAACCCCTTGTTCGAGTTCCCGGGGATGGTGTGGCGAGTAGCAATACCGAGCGCCACTAAACGCCATTGCGAAGCGCCTCTCAACGTGGCAACGAGGTAATAGGTGCTCCCACCAATGACAGCAGCGATCAGATATCTCATGCGGCGGGGTACGCCGAAGCCGTGATCCGATGCACCCACCACAAACCCAACACATCGAACAGCAACCCCAAGGCCACACACCAATGTCCGACAGAAGTGGTGAAAAGGACTTCGCCGAAATTGACGCCGAGGGCTGTCGCAAGCACTGGCCCAGCCACAGGGAGAGCTGCAAGGAGCCGAGCCGTTGCTCGCGGGCCAGCAATCTGGGATTGCACTTCGGCACGTACCGCCAAGTCATCACGCAATCCTTGGGCTAACTGAGCCATCGTGTCTGACAAACCTGACCCAGCGTTGGACCCCACCCGCCAACACGCTGCAAGAGAAAGCGCTGCCTCACAGCCGGGAATCCGCGCTAACTGCGTGCACTGTGCGAGCGGATCGGCTCCTAATCGAATCGACTGAGCAAAAGGGTGAAAGTCGACAGGTCCTGCATCGAAGGCGAACTGCAATGCCTGAATCGGCGCCTGACCCGCATTGAGTTCACCGACTAGGGCTTCCACCAGATCCACCATGGCGCGACGACGTTGTGCTGTGTAACGCGTACTTCGCGCGCGCGCATCAATGCGCACCCACCATCGTTTGCCCGCGGTAACAACGACCAATGGTCGTGAAGGCACCACTGACCGCAATCGCTGCTGATGCGGACTGGACCACCAGGCGAACACAGCTGCCATAAGCAACGCCAGCGCCCAGGAATTCATCGCGTGACCAAAGCTGACAGCTCGTTAAAGCCAGCGCCACTGTGGATCTCACCCGTGCAATCCCACCGCAGCGCAGGAACGATCTCGACTCGATCATCCACTGACCGAACGACGGCGATTTCTTGAAGCCAACGTTGCCCAGCAGGTGTGCGATTGACATGAAGGACCACATCAAGGGCCGATCCCAGTTGCGCCATGGCTGAATCACGTGACCAACCCGCTGGGGCGGCCAAGGCAGCTACCCGTGCTGGCACATCAGCCGGACTGTTGGCGTGCAAGGTGCCGCAGCCACCCTCATGGCCGGTATTCATCGCTGAAAGCAGGTCGATGACCTCTGGACCGCGAGCCTCACCGACCACGAGTCGATCGGGGCGCATCCGAAGTGCCTGCCGAACCAGATCGCGAACGCTGACTTCGCCGGCACCTTCGATGTTTCGGTGGCGAGCTTGCAAACACACCACGTGCGAATGCTGCGGTTTAAGTTCAGCCGAATCCTCAACCAGTATCAAACGATCGCCACGGTCAACGAGGGACAACAACGCAGATAGCAACGTCGTCTTGCCTGTACCTGTTCCACCGGTCAGAAGAAAAGCCACACGCGATTGAACAATCGCCTGCAACCACTCGAGGGCTTGCACACCTAAGGAACCACTAGCGTGCAACTCAGCTAATGAAAATCCGCTAACCCTTGGGATACGTAAACTCACCAACGTCCCCGAACCCGAAATCGGTGGCAGCACCGCGTGCAAACGAATGCCGCGATCGAGGCCGCAATCAACATAAGGATTGGCGTCATCCAAACGCCGGCCTACGCTGCCCGCGAGCCGAACCGCGAACTGGCGAACCTCACTTTCATGAGCAAACGAGGCGCCCACGCGCACCAGCCCTGCGCCCCGATCGACCCAAATGGATTCCGGGCCATTGATCACCACATCCGTGACACGCGGATCATCAACGAGGTCTTGCACGACCGAAAACCCCACCAGCTCGGCCTGAATCAATGGCGTGAGCTCATCAACAGTGGTTTCACCCACCACCGGGAATTGAGTGCGAATAGCCTGCGCGATCGAATCGCGATCAGGGGCCAGAGATTGCTGAGCCAACGTTTCGCGTACCGACGTCGTCAAGTCTGAAGTCAGGATCATCAAGCCACCCGCACCAGGTCGTGATCGAGCACTCCACTACATACGGACGTCCAGGGATTTTTCCCGTGGCGCACTCCGCTGCCCCGATCAAGTTCCTGCGCAGTAGCCAAGCAATAGCGGACGGTTCCGACGCTGGAAATACCCAACGGTTTCTTAGTTGCCCGCACCGACAGACCACCCGTTGGCAGCTCCACCACCACGCTACGAATCGGAACGGTGAAACCAGCACATCGCGAGAGCCACGCACTCGCAGCAGCCACTGCACGCACTTCGTTGGGTACCACGATCAGAACCTCGCATTGCACTGTTCCCAAGACGGAACGCAAGCCGTCGTTATGCCGAGGGCAATCGAGAACAATGAGATCGCTGGACTGTCGGAGCGCATGGATGACCCGAATCAGCAGCTCGGGCGAAATTGACGTGTCTCCATCGCGACTGCACGATAAAAAACGCACCCCTCGATGAACGGCGAGCGCATCAAAGAGAGCCTGGCTTGGAAGTTCACCATCAACAGCAGCCAACTCGCTCCAGCGCACGCCGCGATGACCCTCAGCTCCTAGCACCAAGTCGATGCCACCGCCGAGTTCATCGGCATCAAGCAGGACAGTCCGCTTTCCTTCTTGTGCACTGGACTGCGCGATCGCGACTGCCAATGAACTTGCCCCCGCGCCACCGCGCGCGCCCACCACGACTACCACCCGCGCCAACGGCGAACTGTTTCCGCCAGTCATCTCCGCCCTCCTCTGGTCGAGAGTGAGGGTGACGCGGAAGCTAGCTACTAAGCCCCGCCTAGTGCGTGAATTGGGGATGAACACGCCTGTGGAAAGGACAAGTCAGCGTCAGGAAACCGCTTTTTGTCCACACCTGCGCTTATGCTGTCAAGGGTGAGTACTGCATCTTCCCCCACTCCGCAGCCGGCCCGCACTGGTGCACGTTCCCAAGCCAAGCGCCCCGCAGCGTTCTTTGACCTTGATAAAACCGTCATAGCTAAGTCATCAGCGCTGGTGTTTAGTCGCCCGCTTTATCGCAGCGGCCTGATTAATCGACGCGATGTTTTGCGCAGTGCCTATGCCCAGTTCGTGTACGTCCTCGGCGGCGCGGACCACGATCAGATGGAACGCATGCGCGAATACTTGTCGGCCCTAACCGAGGGTTGGGATGCTGATCAGCTCCGCGAGATCGTCGCCGAAGCTTTACAAGAAGCCGTTGAACCCATCATCTACGAAGAAGCAGCGAACCTGATCGACGAGCATCATGCTGCCGGTCGCGACGTGGTCATTGTTTCCTCCAGCGGTCAAGAAATTGTTGAACTCATTGGGGCGATGCTCGGAGCTGATCACAGCATCGGTACGCGAGTCGCCATTGTTGATGGTCAATACACCGGCCACATTGAGTTTTATGCGTACGCCGAGAACAAAGCCCAAGCGATGCGCGACCTCGCCGACGAGCGGGGCTACGACTTGTCTCAGTCGTACGCCTACAGCGATGCCGCCACCGACTTACCCATGTTGGAATCAGTCGGATTCCCCTCGGTGGTGAACCCGGACCGCCCCTTGCGACGCGAAGCCATGGCCCGGGATTGGCCCATCTTGACCTTCAGCAAGCCTGTCCCACTGCGCCAGCGCTTTGCCAGCGGCATTACCGCAAAGCCAACGTTGACTGCAGTGGCGCTCGGTGGTGCGGCAGCGGCTGCTGGATTGATTTGGTACGCCGTGCGTCGTCGCGGATCCACGACCGACTAAATGACGTCACGCACTCTCAAACTGGGTGCACACTTTTTCAATCGTGGCCGCCCCGGTTCGCACCGCATGCGCGCAGTGGTTAATCCAATCGGCGACTGCCCGGTCTGATCCACCCGCATAACCCTTAATGAGGGACAAGTACTGGGTTCGTCCCACGCTGAGGTGTCCGGCTTCGGTGACCACCAGCCCACGCGGATCAAACCCTCGCGTGCGCAACACCAAGCGTTCAGCCGCTCGAGCAACTAACCCATCGCGCAATCCAAAAGGTTGAATCGCCATGAGTTCACCGTGCGTGTAGGCAGCCAAAGCTAAGGCCGGTGTCTCCTTGTCATTGAGCAACAACGCGTTGAGTCGCATCAACCGCGGTGCAATGTCAGCAACGGGTGGCAAAGCTAGGTCCATCGGGTCTTGCGGATCGCCCTGATCGTTGGGACGAGGTCGACCGATCCGATCGGTTCCGACACTGTCCGCCAAATCCGCTGCCGCCACGACGTGCAAGCGAGCCAAGGCCTGCACTGGCGAACGCCGCCAAATAGCCTCAATTTGAGGGACTTCTTGCGCCACTCGCAGGGCCGCTTGGGCTATCGGACGGCCTGGATGATCAAGGCGAAGGTTTCCGCTACGCAGGAACTCCAGGTCAACATCGACTCCCATGAGCGCTGCTGATGCGCGAGCGCCTCGCAAAGACGACTCCAGTGCAATATCTCCACCGTGTCGTCGAAGCGCACGATGAGCGATAACCTCGTCAGTAGCCAGACGCGCTGACTCAAGCTGCTGACGCACGGCAGTCTTTCGCGCGATCTCTACGAGTGGTTGCACCTGACCAACTCTAGAGGTGAACACCCTTGGGGAGATATTTCGTGAGTGATTTCGACAGTGACGTTGTAGACCCGGTACGCATTGACAATCTGAACCAGGAAAACCGCACCTTTGCACCCACTCCTGAATTTGCACGTCAGGCTTTCGCCCAACCAGGAATTTACGACGAGGCAGACCAGGACCGATTGGCCTTTTGGGACAAACAAGCCCAGCGCCTGAACTGGACGTCCCCCTGGTCAGAAGTCTTGGACTGGTCACAAGCACCCGTCGCTAAATGGTTTGTCGGTGGTCGTCTCAATGTGGCCGAAAACTGTCTTGATCGTCACCTAGCCAACGGATTAGGTGAGCGCGTAGCGATCTACTTCGAGGGTGAAGCAGGCGACACTCGCGCGATCACGTACGCCCAGTTGCATGCTGAGGTGTGCCAGGCAGCCAATGCTCTGGCCGCCCTGGGTGTGGGCGAGCTCGACCGAGTAGCGATCTACCTGCCGATGATTCCCGAAGCTGTCGTGGCGATGTTGGCCTGTGCTCGCATCGGGGCAGTCCACAACGTCATCTTCGGCGGCTTCAGCGCCGACTCGCTGAGCTCGCGTATCAACGACGCGGAAGCAAAAGTTGTCATCACGGCCGACGGCGGATTCCGTCGTGGCAAGGAACTCCCGCTAAAGGTCATCGTTGATGAAGCGGTGCGGCTGACTCCAACGGTAGAACACGTACTCGTTGTCCAACGGACGAAGAGCGATGTCGAATGGTTTGAGCACGACCTCTGGTGGGATGAGCAACTAGCTGCGCAACCGGCCGAGCATTCGGCTCAAAGT
This sequence comes from Bifidobacterium breve, assembly GCA_945881995.1. Lineage (GTDB taxonomy): Bacteria > Actinomycetota > Actinomycetes > UBA12327 > UBA12327 > AcAMD-2. The sequence continues at coordinate 12,885 of CAMCVY010000009.1, forward strand.
TTTGACAGCGAACACCCACTATTTATTCTCTACACCTCAGGAACCACGGGTAAGCCCAAGGGGATTTTGCACACCACCGGTGGCTACCTCACCCAAGCCGCTTTCACTCACGCGACAGTTTTTGATCTCAAACCTGATACTGACGTGTACTGGTGCACCGCCGACGTGGGATGGATTACCGGACACAGTTACGTCGTGTACGGGCCGCTGGCCAACGGTGCAACGCAACTCATGTACGAAGGAACCCCCGACACCCCGCACCGTGGCCGTTGGTGGGAACTGATTGAGAAGTATCGGGTCAGCATTTTCTACACCGCACCTACTGCACTGCGCACGTTTATGAAGTGGGGAGATGAACTCCCCAATGGCTTTGACCTGTCCTCACTTCGAGTGCTCGGCAGCGTCGGCGAACCGATCAACCCGGAAGCGTGGATGTGGTACCGCGAAGTCATCGGACACAACAACTGCCCGATCGTTGATACCTGGTGGCAAACCGAGACCGGCGCCATCATGATCAGCCCACTGCCTGGAGTCACGGCGACAAAGCCTGGCTCAGCAATGCGCGCGTTGCCCGGCATTGGAATTGATGTTGTGGATGCGGAAGGCACGCATGTACCCGATGGCGTGGGTGGATACCTGGTTCTCACCGAGCCGTGGCCCTCGATGGCTCGTGGGATTTGGGGTGATCCCGAACGGTTCATCGAAACGTATTGGCAGCGCTACGCCAAGCAAGGTTTCTATTTCGCTGGTGATGGCGCCAGCCGCGACCTTGATGGTGATTTGTGGTTGCTCGGACGAGTCGACGACGTGATGAACGTCAGCGGTCACCGCATCTCTACCGCTGAAGTTGAATCTGCTTTGGTGTCTCACCCGCGCGTGGCAGAAGCCGCAGTGGTCGGTGCCAAGGATGACGTCACCGGCCAGGGCATCGTCGCCTTTGTCATCTTGCGCGGGGAAAATAACGCCGATGCCGACACGATCGGTGCTGAACTTCGCAACCATGTCGGCCAGGAAATCGGACCCATCGCTAAACCACGCCAGATCATGGTCGTGCAGGAGCTCCCCAAAACACGGTCCGGCAAAATTATGCGTCGGCTCTTGCTCGATATCGCCGAGGGCCGAGCCCTAGGTGATGTCACCACGTTGGCAGATCCTGCTGTCGTACAACTTATTGCCAATGGAATGACAACTGCCGACGATGCCTAAGGACGTAAACTTGGTCCATCATGACTGAGCGTCGCGTCGTATTCGGCAGGCTTGCGTGGACAGAGCGCGTCCGCCTGAGTGAAATCCTGCGCCGTGAAGTCGTCGGCGGAGTTTTACTCCTGATCGCCGCAGCAGTTGCGTTGATGTGGGCCAACTCGGCTTGGCGCGATGCGTACTTCGACCTCACGCAGTTCACCATCGGTCCACAGTCGTGGGGCCTGCACCTGACGTTGGCCGATTGGGCCGGCGAAGGCCTACTCGCCCTCTTCTTCTTCGTCGCTGGGTTGGAACTCAAGCGCGAGTTAGTCGTTGGGTCTTTACGCAACCGCAGTGACGCCCTCTTGCCGATCGCTGCGGCTGTTGGTGGCATGGCCTTGCCCGCCTTGATCTACCTCGCTTTTACTTCTTCCACTCCTGGTGCCGGACAAGGCTGGGGTATCCCGATCGCCACCGACATTGCTTTCGCACTTGCCGTGCTGGCCATCATTGGTCGCGGTCTGCCGCCAGCACTGCGCGCCTTTCTGCTTACCCTCGCTGTTGTTGACGACCTCGGCGCTATCACCGTCATTGCGTTGTTCTATAGCGATGCATTGGCACCCTTGTGGTTGCTTGGCTCTGTTGCACTGGTGATCCTTTACCTCATCCTGCAACGACAACGTGTGCAATCACCGTTGGTGTACGTGCCGCTCGCACTTGCGCTGTGGGGTTTTGTTCACACCAGCGGGATTCATGCCACTGTTGCGGGGGTTGTTTTAGGCTTGGCGACTCGCGTCGTGCGCGATTCCGGCGAAGAATTGGCGCCCGCTGAACGGCTCGAGGAGCGGCTTCGCCCCATCTCGGCTGGAGTGGCTGTCCCCGTCTTTGCGTTCTTCGCAGCTGGCGTGACGGTCGTGGGGACCAGCCTGGCAACCATCGCGTCCAATCCCGTCACCCAAGGCGTGGTCGTTGGACTGGTTGCCGGCAAAGGCATCGGCATCTTCCTCACCACGTTGGTCATTGTTCGCTTCACGAAAGCACGCTTAGGCGATGGCTTGAAGTGGGTGGACATCTTTGGTTTGGCTCTGATTTCCGGTATCGGATTCACCGTTTCGCTCCTGATTGCCGAACTCAGTTTCGCCGAGATCGACCCTCAACAAGGGTTCGCCAAGATTTCAATCTTGTTCGCCTCGTTGCTGGCAGCACTGCTCGCCAGCATGGTGCTTTTGCCCCGATCTCGCGCCTACCGGGCCCTGGTCACGCGTGAGGACCGCGACCTCAACGATGACGGGATCCCGGATGTGTACCAACGAACAGACGATGGCGGCAACATCTCTAACCCTTAGAGTGGCATCACCATCGCTTCAGGAGGACTCATGAGCAACTCGAATGGCGACCGTTCCATCGGCCAGCTCTTTGCATCAATCATGGAAGACATCTCCTCCTTGATCCGTGGCGAAATTGCTTTGGCCAAGGCCGAAGTGCGCAAGAGCGCACAAATGGCAGCACGTGGCGCCGGCCTCATTGGAGGCGCCATATTCTTGGCCACGCTCTGCTTTATCTTCTTGCTCGTCGCCCTCTCGTACGCCATTGCCGGCGCCCTCAACGGACGAGTGTGGGCCGGATTCCTCATCGTTGCGTTACTGCTGCTACTCATCACCGCCATCATGGGCTACTTCGCCAAGCGACACTTTGATCAAGTCAAGGGGCCCGAGCGCGCTCAGGCTCAGAACGAAGCAACCCTCAATACGTTGCGCGCAATGCCAGACAAATTTGTCGATGCTTTCGAACGCGCAATGCCAGAGAACAAGGAATCGCCCGGCTCACGTTCCTAAAGGCAGCGCCCTGTTGACACTGGCGCTGTCGCCCGAGATCCATTGACCGCATCCTTGGCGATAGCTGAAGCCGTCAGCGCATAACCACTGGCCGGGTCATCAATCGAAGCGGCAAAAATCATTCCCAACACACGACCGCGCTGATCCAGCAATGGTCCACCACTATTTCCGGGCCTGACCTTCGCACGAAGCGAGTAAATCTCACGGACAACCGAGGACTTGTCATAAATATCGGCACCACGGGCATCCTGGATATCGCGAATTCGCGCCGCGCCTGCTGTGAACGCCCGGCCGCCGGGGAAACCAATCACGATGGCGTCATCGCCACGGCTGGCTGGCTCGCTCGCAAACTCCAAGACATCCGCATCAAGGTTTTCTACCTTTAACACCGCAACATCGGTGCGAGGATCAAACAGGACCACTGTTGCACCTCGCTCACGCGCAGTGCCGCCCAAGCGAACCGTGACGCGGTCAGCGCCCGCCACCACATGAGCATTAGTCATGATCGTGTCCTTGCCAATGGCAAATCCCGAACCGGTCAACGTGACTTTGCACCGGGATGCATCCCCGAAAACTTCAACGACGGAATCCCTCGAACCCTGCGCGACAGTAGAGCGTCCCAATGTTCCATCCGGTGGAGCTACCGGAACAAGTTCAGGTGTGGCGATACCAGCGAATACTTGAGGGAAGAAGTTTTCATCGAACGTATTACGAAGAGCGCTGAACAGCGTGCGCCCTTGGGCTGGCATGACGGCGTCAAGTTCCGTCAGCACATAAGAATCGCGCACTTTTAGAGTAAGCGCTGAGGGCGGTCCCGCAACAATGGCTACGGCAAGAAACCACGCCACTAGAAGAACTGAAATGCCGGACAACACACTTCCACCCAGGGAATCTGCGGCCCGCATCGAACTTGACCCCATACTGGCTCGCGCGCGTGCACCCAACGAACTAAATAATCCCTGGGCCAAACCCGCGATAACCAGCACAAGCAAAATCGTAATAACCTGCTTGTAGGGACCAACAGAAAATGAATTGAGAATCCCCGGGACAAAGGTCATCGCTAACGCGGCGCCACCGAGGAATCCAACAAATCCAGCAATGCCGGCGAGGAAACCTTGGCGATAACCTGAAACAGCTGACAGAACGATCAGCACGATGAGCAACAGATCGACTTGATTAAGACTCACTGTTGTGGCCCTTCATCAAATGGTTCCCGACTCTCATCGACATCAACAACGTTTGACTGGTCCCACGGTTGTTCCCAGCCCGCCAGCGCAATGATGCGATCCAACAAACCACCGGTGAATCCCCAGATAACCAGATCATTGAGGATAAAGCCGGCACCGACATAGCCACTGGGATGGCGAACTCGCACGCGGTTAGCAGGATTGGTCAAGTAATCAATCGAGATACGTAAAACATCGGCAACTTCGCCCGCATCAACAACACCGACCGCGCTCGACACTTTCCACCAGGCAAGAACGGGAGTCACCACGAAACCGCTCGGAGGAACGAACAGTTCGGGAAGTACTGCAAAGGGTCGAACCCCCGTTGGATCCAGTCCGGTTTCCTCTTCTGCCTCGCGCAGAGCGGCGGCGACGGCTCCCGAGTCGTCCGGGTCAAGCGCTCCACCCGGGAAGGCAGGTTGGCCGGAGTGGCTGCGCATGTCATGCGAGCGCTCAATGAGCAACAAGTCAGGATTTCCCTGATTTTCACCAAACAACATCAAAACCGATGACTCACGACCACCGCTTGCTGGTGGTGGGAAGCGTGTGAGATCGTCCACCTTCACAGTGCGGGCCGCCGCTACGACCGGCGCGAGCCATTGCGGTAACTGCGCAATCGTTGGAGACCCCGCAGCCAGGACCAGTCCGCGGGATCGATCGCGTGGACCCTCAAGGAAGGCGATGTCCCCCCTCATCCGCGCGGTTCTCGAATCAATTTCTCTGCTTTGGTCGTATCAGTAGGGCCTTCGCCAAAAGCTGGGCACCACTGCGACACATTGCACGCGCCGCACGCGGGTTTGCGCGCATGGCATCGACGGCGGCCATGCCAAATGACTAACTGCGAAACATTCGTCCAGTCCTTGGTGGGAAACAGTGCGCCTACTGCGTGCTCGACCTTGACAGGATCTTCTTCCTCGGTCCAGCCAAAGCGACGTGCGAGCCGACCGAAATGGGTATCAACCGTGATCCCGGGTACCCCGAATGCTTCACCTAAAACGACGTTCGCTGTTTTGCGTCCCACTCCCGGTAGCGAAACCAGTTCGTCCAGCGTGCGCGGAATCTCGCCAGCAAAGCCCTCATTGACGTCAGCCCCCATCCTCAACAACGTGTCGGTCTTGGCGCGAAAGAACCCCGTGGACTGAATCAAGGCCTCAAGGTCATCGCGATTGGCCGCTGCCAATTTCCTGGTGTTGGGGTATTTCTTGAAGAGCGTAGGGGTGACGCCATTGACCCGCTTATCGGTGCATTGAGCCGACAAGATGGTGGCCACTAGTAGTTCGTAAGGACTGGTGAAATCGAGTTCGCACTTCACATCTGGGTACTGATCAGCCAAAGCGCGCTGGATCCGGCGGGCCCGCCGCACCAGCGCGGCATCCTTTGATCCCATGGACTCAGCCTAGGGGTCGTCCCACGCCTAGCCCTTTGGGCCGGATGGGTGATCTGGGCTCAATCTCTGGGCCCAACGCGCCGATGAGCGGGTATGTCCACAACCGAGGTTTCGCGGCCCACCGCTAGCGCAGCCACACCGGCTCGACGCGCTCCCGCCGATCGCACTGTGCCTGAGCGCAGTGTCGAATTTGCGCACCTTGATTTGGCTGGGCTTCGCGCCTACCGCAAGAACCTTGATGCGGAAGAACACCGGGTGTCCTACTGGCGACGACTGATCCAAGCGCGCTTGGACTTGTTGCGCACCAACAGTGATGGCCTTTCTCAATTTGACCACCTACAAGGAGCTTTTGCTGAGGATCGGCCAGCGCGCGGACGGACCGCGCTTCTTACTGTCTTGCCAGACAATGACATTCCGCCGATTCCTGATCTGCAATCGCTATGGAATCAAGCCGTTGACATCAATAACCCTGTCGCGTGCCACGAACTTGAACAGGAACTGTCATTTGCCGAATTCCAGCTGTCGACCTACCGCCAGGCACTCCACCGCCGCTTGGCTCGCGCAACCGATGAACTCATTGCGCGCTACCACGAAGACCCTCTTCAGTGCCTAGTCGCACTTCCGCTGAAGGCTGGCGCTGCCTAACCTTCCTGACTCTGCGCAGACTCGCGCCGGTCTAACGTGGCACAATGCAGTTAACACACTGATTGTCGCGACGTTGGGAGGCTGAGAGGGCTGACATCTTGATGAGTGCCCCGTTGTTCGTCGCTCTCAATGACGACGCTGCAATAGCCCTGCGCGCATCCATGGTTCAGGTGACCTTTGCCAAGGGTGGCGTGATCTTCTCCGAAGGCGACGGCGGAGATCGTCTCTACGTCGTGCTCGAAGGCAAGGTCAAGCTCGGTGTCTCTTCTAGCGATGGCCGTGAAAACCTTCTCAGTGTCCAAGGCCCTGGCGAGATGTTCGGCGAGCTGTCCCTTTTTGATCCAGGGCCGCGAACTGCCACAGCTACCGCCCTTACCGACTGTCGTCTTTTTGGCCTCGGTCACGAAGACCTAAAGGAATGGCTGACCGGTCGCCCCGAACTTGCTCAATCACTTCTTCAAGCCTTGGCACAACGCCTTCGCCGCGCGAACGAAGCGATGGGCGATTTGGTATTTGCCGATGTTCCCGGCCGCGTGGCCAAGGCACTGTTGGACTTGTCGGTGCGCTTCGGTGTTCAACGTGGCGACGGCGTGCACGTCACGCACGACTTAACTCAAGAAGAACTTGCCCAGCTGGTCGGAGCATCCCGCGAAACGGTAAACAAAGCCCTCGCCGACTTCGCTAGCCGCGGCTGGATCTTGCTCGAACCTCGCGGTGTCACGATCTTGGATGTTGACAAACTCAACCGTCGCGGCGCTTAGTCCTCCAACACAAACATCAAATGCGCCTGAGCGCTTAACAACGCTGCCTCTCGCAGCGAATC
>CAMCVY010000010.1 GCA_945881995.1 Bifidobacterium breve
ATTGAGCCTCTCGAAGTCGATGACCCCACCGGTGACGCAGACGTGTTGGTTTTGGGCTGGGGTTCGACGTACGGCCCCATCGGTGCCGGCTGCCGTCGAGTCCGCGAATCAGGTCTCAAGGTCGCTCAAGCTCACTTCCGCCACGTCAATCCGTTCCCGGCTAACACCGAGGAAGTATTGAAGCGTTACAAGAAGGTCTTGATTCCGGAAATGAACCTTGGACAGCTGGTCATGCTGGTTCGCTCGAAGTACCTCGTTGATGCCATTTCCTACAACCAAGTGCGCGGGTTGCCCTTCAAGGCTGAAGAGCTGGCCGGCGTTATTGAGGACGTGATTAAGAGTGTCTGAAACTAGTCAATTCCCGTCATTGACATTGGTGCCTAGCGCCGACGGACCCCAAAGTGCCAAGGAATTCAAGTCAGACCAGGAAGTGCGTTGGTGTCCCGGTTGTGGTGACTACGCAATTTTGGCTGCGGTACAAGGCTTTATGCCCGAACTGGGATTGAAGCGCGAAAACATCGTTTGGGTTTCCGGCATCGGCTGCTCGTCGCGCTTCCCGTACTACATGAACACCTTTGGGCTGCACACCATCCACGGTCGCGCACCAGCTATCGCGACGGGACTGTCCACCAGTCGCGCAGACTTGTCGGTCTGGGTCGTTACCGGCGACGGTGATGCACTGTCGATCGGTGGTAACCACTTGATCCATGCCATGCGCCGCAATGTGAACCTGAAAATCTTGTTGTTCAACAACCGCATCTACGGCCTGACCAAGGGTCAGTACTCCCCCACGTCCGAGCAGGGCAAAGTCACCAAGTCCACGCCGATGGGTTCGTTGGACTACCCCTTCAATCCGGTGTCATTGGCTCTCGGTGCTGAAGCAACGTTCGTCGCGCGCACCATGGACTCCGACCGCCAGCACCTCACGTCGGTTCTGCGCGCGGCTGCTGAACACGACGGCACCGCCTTGGTCGAGATCTACCAGAACTGCCCGATTTTCAACGACGGAGCCTTCGACGCACTCAAGGACGGCGACGAGAAGGAACAACACATCATCCGCCTCGAGCACGGTCAGCCCATTACCTTTGGTCGCGAGCGGGAAAATGGTGTGATCCGGGCAGCCGATGGCTCAATCCAGGTTGCATCTGTTGCCGAGGTTGGCCTAGACAACGTCCTAGTCCACGATGCACATGCGGCTGACCCAGGTTTGGCTTTCGCCTTGTCTCGTCTGTCAAATCCGGACAACTTGGATCAAACTCCGATGGGAATCTTCCGTTCCATCGAGCGTCCGACCTACGACACGCTTTTGCGTGACCAGGTAGCCAAGTCGAAGGCATCAGGCAAGGCGGATTTGGCTGCACTCATCGCCGGTAACGACACCTGGACGATCAACTGAATTCATACCGCAAGGGCGTAATTGCTGCCTTAGCTGCTTACGCGCTGTGGGGTTTTTTTCCGCTGTACTTCGCCCTGCTCAAGGGTGTCAATGTTTTTGAAATCTCCGCGAGCCGAATCGTGTGGTCACTGATTCTGGTAGTGATCGTGTTGACGATCCTGCGTCAGTGGTCAGCGTTCAAGGCCACCTTGACTACTCGCACCGCGGTGATCGCCTGTGCGCTCGGCGGCCTGATCTTGTCCATCAACTGGACTGTTTACGCCTATGCCGTATCCAACCAAGCGGTCATCCAAGGTGCACTGGGTTACTACATCAACCCACTGGTCACTGTCTTCCTGGCCGTTGTGCTGTTGCGCGAGCGGCTTCGCCCTTTGCAGTGGGTTGCGCTCGCCATAGCGGGTCTGGCCGTGGTGATCTTGACCGTCGGATACGGACGCATTCCATGGATTGCCCTGGTGCTAGGCGTGACTTTTGCCTTCTATGGACTGACCAAGAAGCTCGGGAAGGCACCGCCGCTAGAAGCAGTGGGGATTGAGACCGGAGTCATGTTCATTCCCGCGCTGATCATGCTGGGCGTACTTGCCCAGCGTCAGCAACTCACCACCACCCAACAAGGGCTGGGTACATCCGCGTTACTCATGGGCCTAGGCATTTTGACGGTGATCCCACTGTTGCTCTTCGGCTATGCAACACCCAAGGTGCCACTGTCGCTCATGGGCCTTATGCAATACACCAACCCGACCATCCAGTTCATCCTTGGTTTGGTCGTCTTTCAGGAAGCCATGTCACCCACACGCTTTGTCGGGTTCGCTCTGGTGTGGGTTGCTCTGACCATTCTCGCTATTGATGGCCTGCGGCCTGCTCGACGTGCTCCAGCTGTTGCGAACTAGACCGACCGACTAACCACAACATCGGTCAACGCAGCCAGCGCATCTTTGGCAGCACAATCTGGCAAGGGAACGAGCAACTCACGGGCGGATACGGCACAGCGACTGAGCTCAGCACGAGCCAGGTTCATGCCCTCGTGCTGACGTAGCATCACCAACGCCTGTTCCACGCGTTGATCGACTTCGGCCTCAGAAACCTGGGCCAAATCCGGACCAATCAACCGGCCGATTTCGCGAGCATCCGCATCATCGACGGCCAAAGCTTGCAGCACGGGCAAAGTCAGGACACCTTCACGCAGGTCTGTCCCCGGAGTCTTACCCGATTCGCTGGATTCACTGGCCACATCCAAAACATCGTCGCTGAGTTGAAAGGCAATTCCGATAGAGGCACCAAAGGCACGCATCGCTTCTTGGATAGGAGCGGGAGCGCCACTAAACATGGCGCCAAACAGCCCACTCGTCGCGATGAGCGAACCGGTCTTCTCCGCAACGACTTCTAAGTAATGGCGGATCGGGTCTTCGCCCTCGCGCGGGCCGATCGTCTCTCGAATCTGGCCGCTGACGAGTTCCTCAAAGGTCAGGGCCTGGATGCGTACCGCCTCTGGTCCCAGATCAGCCAAGATTTGTGAAGCCCGCGCGAACAAGAAATCGCCGGTCAGGATGGCCACGCTGTTATCCCAACGGCTGTTGGCTGATGCCGCGCCTCGACGCAACGGTGCTTCATCCATCACGTCGTCGTGATAAAGAGTCGCGAGGTGCGTAATCTCCACTACCGCTGCGGCATCAATGACTTCAGCGCGGTGAGGATCACCAAATTGTGCGCCCAAGAGCGTCAGGAGCGGCCGAAAGCGCTTGCCGCCAGCCTCGACTAGATAGCTGGCCGCTTCGGCAACAAAGGAATCCTGGCTCTTGACCGCCTCGCGCAGTCGTATCTCCACCTGGTCCAGCCCACTGCGCAGGTCCGCCTCTAGCGCACCGTCGAGGGATTCCAGACCAAAGGGGGTGGTCATTGATTCGCTCCTACCGGATAAACAAAGACGCTCGATCAGCGACTTCGAGTCCGATTTGAGGAAGTACACCCAACACGATCGTCACACCAGCACACACGGCGAGTGAGATCGCTGTAGCCAGCGAGGGGATCGCCACGGTGGTGTTGTCGTCTTGTGGGTCGGTAAAGAACATCAAGACGATGACGCGGACATAGAAGAATCCAGCGATCGCGCTAGCAATAACACCGACGATCACCAGCCAACTCGCGCCCGAGGCCGACGCGGCCGAGAACACCGCGAACTTAGCGGGGAATCCTGCGGTGAGCGGGATACCAGCCATGGACAAAAGGAACAGGGAGAACAAGGCCGCTACTCCTGGGGAGCGCTTACCCAATCCTGCCCAAGCAGACAAATCCGAAGCTTCGCCCGCACCATCGCGAACTAAGGTGACAATCCCAAAGGCGCCGATGGTGGCAAAGCCATACGCCACCAAGTAGAACAAGATGGCGCTAACACCCTTTTGCGACAGTGCAACCACACCAGTGAGCAAGAAGCCGGCATGTGCAATCGAGGAATACGCCAACATGCGCTTCATCTCACGTTGAGTCAGCGCAAAGATCACGCCAACCAACATCGTCAAAGCTGAAATCACCGAGATCAACGGCAGCCACTGTTCGCGAACCGGGCCAAAGGCAACATAGAAGATGCGTACCAGCGCACCAAAGGCGGCGACCTTGGTGGTGGCTGCCATGAAAGCGGTGATCACGGTGGGGGCACCCTGATAGACGTCTGGGGTCCATTCGTGGAATGGCGCTGCACCGATCTTGAACAGCAGGCCCACGGAGATCAGACCAATGCCCACCAGAAGCAGTCCTTCAGATGCGGACTGGCTCGCGGTCGCAGCAGCGATCTCGCTAAAGCGCAACGAATTGGCGTAGCCATAGATCATGGCTGACCCGAAGAGGAAGAAGGCCGAGGAGTACGCCCCCAGCAAGAAGTACTTCAATGCTGCTTCTTGAGACAGGAGGCGACGGCGACGGGCCATTCCCGCCAACAGGTACAACGGCAAGGACAAGACTTCCAAGGCCACAAACATCATCAGCAAGTCATTGGCTGCCGGGAAAAGCAACATGCCGCTGACCGAGAACAAGGCCAACGGGTATACCTCGGTTTGCTGTACTAACTTTTCTGTCAGCGATTGTTCTTCGGCACTCCCCGGAATAGCGGAAACGCGCGGTGCAAAGGCATCGCGGCCTGGGTCGATCTTACGATCGGTAAAGAGCAAGAAAGCCACAACGGACAAAACCAGGATCAGGCCTTGCAGGAATCGCGCTGGGCCATCCCAGGCAATCGCACCCTCAGCGATAACGCCATCAGTATTGCCAGCAAAGAAGAGCGCGGCCAACGCAATCAACAGCCCACCGAAGCTGACCACCAGTTGCGCACGGAACCGGGCAGCGCGGGGCAAAAAGGCCTCGACCAGGACGCCAAGCAACGCGGCGACCAGCACGATCAGTACTGGAGCCAGGTTTTGGTACTCAAGCTGCGGGACTGGGAACAGTCCCTGCGTTGCTGCGGGCAGACCCATCATGGCGTGGTCTCCTTCGTGGATTCAGCAGGCTTGAGCGCTGTCGGTTCCGGGTTGACTGCACCGACTCGGTCAAGGGTTGATTGCACCGCAGGCTCGATGACTCGCGTGACTGCTTGGGGGTAAACACCCAAGGCGATCATGACAGCAACGAGGGGAACAAAGACCCAGACTTCACGACTGCGCAGATCGCCAAACTTGTCGGTCACCACACCACGAGGTTCACCCGTCGCCACCCGTTGGTACAGCCACAAGATGTAGACGGCTGACAGCACGATCGCAACAGTGGCGATGATGGCCAGTACGGGATAGCGCAGGAAGGAACCCACCAGGACCAGGAATTCGCCAGGGAAGCTCGCCATACCTGGCAGAGCCAACCCAGAAAGACCAGCGATCAGGACAAAGCCAGCCAGCAGCGGGGCAACCTTGAACACGCCGCCGTAGTCCGCAATGTTGCGCGACTTGCCGCGAGCCATCATCACGCCAGCGATGAGGAACAACGCCGCGGTGCTGAATCCGTGCGCCACCATGTAGAACACCGAGCCAGTTTGGGCTTGGGAGGTGAAAGCAAAGATTCCTAGGATGATGAAACCGAAGTGCGAAACGGATGTGTACGAGATCAAGCGCATGATGTCGGTTTGACCAATCGCCACGAGCGCTCCGTAAACGATGGAGACAACCGCCAAGATACAAATGGTGAAAGCGAAGGTGCGCGAAGCATCCGGGAACAATTCCAGGCAGTAACGGATCATGCCGAATGTTCCGACCTTGTCCATTAAGGCGACCAACAGCACAGCAGTACCAGGCTTGGCCTCAGAAGCCGCGTCTGGCAACCAGGTGTGCAGTGGCCACAGGGGCGCCTTGATGGCAAAAGCCAAGAAGAAGCCTAGGAATAGCCAGTTTTGCAATCCGGTGTTGATCTCCAGCGAACTCAGCGTTTGGAAGTCAAAGGTTCCGTTGCCCAAGAGGGTTTGACTGGCCACATACAACCCGATGAGGGCCGCGAGCATGACCAGGCCACCGAAAAGGCTGTAGAGCAAGAACTTCATGGCGGCGTAGGAACGTTGGGCTCCCCCAAAGCGACCGATCAGCAGGTACGCGGGGATCAACATTGCTTCGAAGAGCAGGTAGAACAAGAACACATCCAGAGCGGAAAAGACCCAAATGATCATGGACTGCAAAACGAGCATGAGTCCGAAGTAACTCTTGATCGATCCAGGTGGCTCGATATCGCGCCACGAAGCGATCAGGACAACCGGCACCAAACACGCCGCCAGCGCTACAAGAACCAAACCGATTCCGTCCACGCCCAGCGTGAAGCTCACGCCAAAGGCGGGGATCCAGCTATACGTGGTGACGAACTGGAACTTGTCGGGTCCACCGATCTGGAATTGGGTGGCCATCGCGATGACTACGGCCAACGTGACCAAGGAGGTACCAAGCGCGATCCCGCGAACCCACGACTTACGTGGGACAACCGCAATCAGAGCGGTTCCCACCAGCGGAACCAATCCAGCAATAAGCAACCAAGGAACGTTTTTCATGTCAGCGCCCCACAATCGCAAGAAAGACCAGGACCAAGAGCGCACCCGAAAGCATCACCAACGAGTAAGAACGGGTGTATCCCGTTTGGATTCGACGAGCCCGAGCGGACAGACCGCCCAGGGATGCAGCGACACCGTTAACAGCACCATCAATGACCTTGTTGTCCACCCACACCAGCGAGCGCGTCAGCCACTGACCAGGACGCATGAAGACAGCTTCGTTAAACGCATCACCAAACAAGTCTTTACGCGCCGCCACGACCAAGAAGGACACCTTTGAAGGAGCAACCTCTGGCACATCGCGACGCAAGTAGAGCAAGATCGCGGCGACGATACCGACAGCTACAGAAGTCAACGTAACGCTGGTCACCACAACATGGCTCAAGGAGCTTTCTGGCTCAACAAAGCCAGTTACCGGCTCCAGCCATTTCTCCAACGTGTAGTCACGCATCAACAAGTAGCCCGAAGCTACGGAACCAACCGCTAGAACCAACATCGGCACCGTCATTGACCATGGCGATTCGTGCGGGTGGACATCCTCAGTCCAGCGCTTCTTGCCAATGAAGGTCATAAAGAAGATGCGGCTCATGTAAAAGGCCGTCAGTCCAGCACCGATAACCGCAAGGCCCCCAATGATCGGGCTGCGCGCCAGGGCTGACTCAATGATCAAGTCCTTGGTGAAGTATCCAGCCAAGGGTGGGATACCGATGATGGCCAAGTAGCCCAGACCGAAGGTCGCAGTCGTGATGGCCATCACGGAACGCAAACCACCAAACCGGCGCATACTGACTTGATCGTTCATCCCGTGCATCACCGAACCGGCACCGAGGAACAGTCCAGCTTTAAAGAATCCATGAGCCAGCAAAAAGGCAATAGCAAAGACGTAGCCCGTGGGGCCCAGTCCGACGGCCAGCATCATGTAACCGATAGCGCTCATGGTTGAGCCGGCCAAGGCCTTCTTGATGTCGTCCTTGGCGCTGGCGATGATGCCTCCGGCGAGCAAGGTGATCAAACCAACGATGATCACTGCCATCTGCGCGGTGGGGGCAAGGTCAAAGATCGGGTTCGAACGAGCAATCAGGTACACACCCGCGGTCACCATCGTTGCGGCGTGAATCAATGCCGATACCGGGGTGGGGCCTTCCATGGCATCCAACAACCACGACTGCAGCGGGAATTGAGCGGACTTTCCACACGCTGCCAACAAGAGCATGAAGCCGATGCCGTTCACCATCGCCGAACTGGCGCCGGGAGCGGCTTCGAAGACACCTTGGAAAGTCACCGTGCCAAAAGCGGCGAACATGAGCATGATCGCCACGGACATTCCGATGTCTCCGACGCGGTTAACCACAAAAGCCTTCTTGGCGGCTGGACCGGCCGTATCGCGAGTTTGGTAATAGCCAATCAAAAGGTAAGAGGCTAACCCGACGCCTTCCCAGCCGACATAGAGCAGGACGTAACTGTCGGCGAGAACCAGCAACAACATGGCCGCAACGAACAAGTTGAGGTACCCAAAGAAACGACGGCGTCCATCATCGCCCTTCATGTAACCCACGGCGTAGACGTGAATCAACAAACCAACGCCGGTGATCAGGAGGACGAAGGCCATCGAGAGTTGGTCCAGTTGCAATGCGACATCCACCTTGAACCGGCCCAAATCAAGCCAGGTGAAAAGGAACTGTCGAACAGCGCGATCCTCCGATGGCTTAGCAAGCAAGCTCAGCCACAGGGCCACTGCAACACCGAACGAGCCAGCGATCGTGGCCACACCCAGCAGGTGACCCCACTTGTTGGTCACGCGACCGGTGCCCAGCAAGATCACAGCTCCGGCTAGTGGCAGAGCGATGAGCAGCCAAGTCAAGGACGTAGTACCGCTCGCAGCGGTTATGGTCTCCATCAACTTAGGACCTCAACAAGTTAGCTTCATCGATCGAAGCAGATCGACGAGTAGCAAATATGGACATGATGATGGCAAGTCCAATAACCACCTCAGCGGCAGCAACGACCATCACGAAGAAAGCCACCACCTGCCCATCGAGAGTGCCATTGATGCGTGCAAAGGCGACGAAGGCAAGGTTCGCGGCGTTGAGCATCAACTCGACGCACATAAACACCACGATGGCGTTACGTCGAAACAACACTCCAAATGCGCCGATGCTAAACAGTGCAGCCGAGAGGTAGATGTAGTTCATCGGGTTCATTTGTCATCCCCCTCGGGATAAACAGCAGTAATAACTCGACCATCTGCGGTGGTGAAGGTGCGGGCCTCTTCGACTTGGAATGGAGCAGGCACCGAATCCAGCGCCGGCGAGCCATCAGGAAGCAGAGCAGGCGTGTCCACGGCATTGTGATTGGCGAACACACCAGGAGCCGGCATGGGACTGCGCGGTGCAGTCACCGAAGTAAAGCGAGCACGCGAAATCATGGCTTGCGTCGGCTTACCGACCAGTCGCTCACGGTGCGTGTAAACGATCGCACCCACGGCGGCGGTGATCAGCAAGGCGCTGGTGACTTCAAACGCCAAGACGTAACGGCCAAAGATCAGTTGTGCAACCGCCTCAAGGTTGCCACCAGCTTGACTGGTTGCTGCATCTAGTCCCTTGATTTCATTGACCGTCAAACCGCCAACCCCAGCCAAGAGCAACAAGCCAAATCCGATGCCGACCAATACGGCAGCAAGGCGCTGACCCTTAATGGTTTCGACTAGGGAGTCAGCCGCATCAACGCCGATCAACATCAGGACGAAGAGGAACAGCATCATGACTGCTCCCGTGTACACGATGATCTGCACCATGCTCAAAAACGGGGCAGCGTTGATCAAATAGACCACTGCAAGGCTGACCATGGTCAAGGCGATCCACAAGGCGGAGTGCACCGCCTTACGTGACAGCAGCATTCCAATCGCGCCGCCCACGGCCAGAATGGCCAACACCCAGAAGGCAAAGGTCTCGCCAGCTGACACTGTTGCCACTCCGGTTGCAAGGTATGTGGTCACTGGCTGACCCCATCGCGATTTTCGGGTTCACGGGTGCGCGCGAGTTCCTGGCCAGCATCGGGACCAGTGACTTTGCCTTGGTAATAGTCCGTATCTGTAGTTCCAGTCACCATGGGGTGTGGCGGCGGGATCATGCCCTCAAGCAGCGGTGCCAACAGTTGTTCCTTGGTAAAGATCAAGCGCCCACGATCGTCGTCAGCCAGTTCGTATTCATTGGTCATGGTCAATGCGCGTGTGGGGCAGGCCTCGATGCACAACCCGCACAGAATGCAACGCAAGTAGTTGATTTGGTAGACCTTGCCGTAACGCTCACCAGGCGAAAAGCGATTGTCTTCGGTGTTGTCGCCACCTTCAACAAAAATTGCGTCTGCTGGGCAGGCCCAGGCGCACAGTTCGCAGCCGATGCACTTTTCCAGACCGTCGGGGTACCGGTTTAGCTGGTGACGACCGTGGAAACGCGGCTCAATGGGAAAGTCGCGACCGCGCTTTTCCTCGGGGTACTGCTCGGTGTTGACCTTCTTGAACATCGTGCCAAAGGTGACACCAAATCCCTTGATAGTTCCGATGACGTCAGCCACGTGAGTCCCCTTCAGTTGAGGAAATCGTTTGGGCCGAAGCTGCCGGAGTCGGAAGTTTCTGGCCAGGCAATGGTGGAACCGGGAATCCGCCCGCAAAGGCATCGAATTCCGGCTCCGGTTCGATCTCACTGGGCATCCGACGACTAATCATCGCGTCTAACACAAAACTAAGGACTACCAAGATCGTCAAAATGACACCGACGACGACCAAGAGCGAAGAAGAGTCAACGTTGGCGGACTGACGCAACGCGCGAGCTGTCGCCACGATGACAATCCACACCAAGGAGACGGGAATTAAGACTTTCCAGCCAAACTTCATGAACTGGTCGTAACGAAGTCGCGGCAGCGTTCCGCGCAACCAAATGAAAACGAAGATAAAGGCGAAGAGTTTGGCAACAAACCAAACCAACGGCCACCAACCGGAGTTCGCCCCTTCCCAGATCGTGGAGATCGGAGCTGGTGCGCGCCATCCACCCAAGAACAACGTGGTGGCTAATGCCGAGACGGTGACCATATTGATGTATTCGGCCAAGAAGAACAAAGCGAACTTCAACGACGAGTACTCAGTGTGGAATCCACCGACCAACTCGCCTTCGGCTTCGGGCAAGTCAAAGGGTGCACGGTTGGTTTCGCCCACCATGGACGTCGCGTAGATAACGAATGACGGCAGCAGCAGCACTACGTACCAGACGTTTTGTTGCGCCGACACAATTTCGGAAGTGGACATCGAACCGGCGTACAAGAACACGGCGACGAGAGAGAGTCCCATGGCGATTTCATAGGAGATCATCTGCGCTGACGACCGCAATGCGCCCAGCAACGGATAGGTCGAACCCGACGACCAGCCGGCCAACACGATTCCGTAGATACCGATAGATGCGATGGCCAAAACGAACAGCACTGCGACCGGGAAGTCTGTTAACTGCAGGTTGGTCCACGTGCCAAAGATCGAAACGGTCGGCCCCAACGGGATCACTGCAAAGGCGATGAAGCAGGTGGTGGCGGAAATGATCGGCGCCAGGATAAATACTGAGCGATCGGCAAGCGCAGGGATGATGTCCTGCTTCAGCGCCAGCTTGACACCGTCAGCCAGACCTTGGACCAGACCAAAGGGGCCCACGCGGTTGGGCCCGATTCGCATTTGCATACGCGCCACGATCCGACGTTCAAGCCAGATGGTGAAAAGAGTGACCAACACGAGAAAGACAAAGATCACCAACGACTTCAGCAGGATTAACCAGCCTGGATCAAGCCCGAAGGGAACGCTCATGCCGCACCTCCCGAAACGTCAACGGTGGCCCCAGGCAGTACGCCTAGGTCAGTGAGGATGCGCGAGCCGGTCGAGTTCATCGGCACCCACACCACGTCGTCCACCATCTCGGTGATTTCCAAGGCAAGAGTGATGGAGCCCTGGCTGGTGGAAATGGCCACTAGTGATCCATTCGCTGCACCAACCTTGGCCGCTGTAGAGGCAGATAGGCGGGCCACACTCTTGCGTGCTGTGGCAGCCAACGAGTCTTGACCATCTTGACCCATTCCAAGGTCGAGCAGTGGGCGCCACGATGCCAAAGTGATTCCACCGGCTACGGCCGATGCGGCGGCCACGGTAGGCACTGCAACTCGATCGCCGGACCATGCGCCCAAGGCATCCAGTTCCGCGCAAGCGCCAGCAGCATCACTAAAGCCCAACGAGATGGCCTCGTCCGCATCAAGATCAAGCTCTTCGGCCAAGGCACTCAAGATGCGAATTTCTGACATCGTGGGTGTAGCCAGTGCGGCCTCAATCTCGCGGACGCGGCCTTCCCAGTTGATCAGGCTTCCATTGCGCTCAGCAATCGGAGGAACAGGGAATACCACGTGCGCGTGATCAGTGACTTCACTACGACGCACCTCAAAGCTGACGATGAACTCTGATGAGTGCAAGCAGTGACGAGCAGCATGTGGGTCGGGCAAGTCAGAAATTTCAACACCAGCAACCACTAACGCACCGAGCATGTCTCGATTAGCCGCCGTAAGGATTTGCTCGACATTGCGACCGGCTTCATTCGGAAGTTCCGATACACCCCAAGCCGCCGCAATTTCCGCACGAGCCTCAGCGGATTCGACCGGACGACCGCCAGGCAACAAGGTGGGTGCGGCACCGGCTTCGAGCGCACCACGTTCACCCGCACGACGAGGAATCCACGCCAACCGCGCTCCCGTTTGTTGCGCCAAAGCCAACGCCGCCGTGAATCCACCAGCGCTCAGACTCAAGCGCTCGCCTACCAAGATCACCGAGCCGGGCTGACGTAAGGCCGCACCAAGATCGCCAGACTCCGCTGCGGCGAGGGCTGCAGCTTCTTGGCCAGGTGCCGTGGCGACAACAGTCGCCTTGAGCTTGCTGCTTGCACGCGAAGCAAAGGGGGCAATAGTGACAACGCTTTGCGTTCCGGCACGGACAGCCTTTTGCAAACGCAAGAAGACAATCGGTGATTCATCTTCTGGTTCAAAGCCAGCTAGCAACACGGTAGGTGCAGATTCAATTTCCGCGTACGTCAGACCCAATCCAGAGCCGGCGACCGTTGAGCCGATGAAAGCCAATTCTTCATCGGAACTGGGGCGAGTTCTAAAGTCAATGTCGTTGGTGTTGAGCGCCACCCGAGCGAACTTGGCGTAAGCGTAGGCATCTTCGCGTGTCAGTCGTCCACCGACGAGCACTCCAGCATTTCCGCGAGCTGCAAGTAGGCCGCCGGCAGCTGCCGCGATGGCTTCCGGCCACGAGGCAGGCTGCAACTGACCATCGGCGTCGCGAACCAACGGGGTCGTGATGCGGTCGTCACCGGTGGCTGACGAGAACGCGAAGCGGCCCTTGTCGCAGTTCCACTCTTCGTTGACTTCGGGCTCGTCGATGGCCAGGCGGCGCACGACCTTGCCCCGGCGGTGGTCTGTACGCAACGAACAACCCGAGGCGCAGTGCTCACAGGCTGTTGGCGTGGAGACCAGGTCAAAGGGACGGGCGCGGAATCGATAAGCCGAGCTGGTCAGCGCACCCACGGGGCAAATCTGAATCGTGTTGCCAGAGAAATAGGACTCAAAAGGCTGGTTTTCGTAGATGCCGACTTGTTGGAGTGCGCCACGATCGAGCATTTCAATGAACGGGTCGCCCGCAATCTGCTCGCTAAAGCGCGTGCAACGCGCGCACAGCACGCACCGTTCGCGATCGAGCAGAACCTGCGCCGAAATGTTGATCGGCTTTTCGAAGGTGCGCTTGAAACCTTCAAAGCGAGATTCGGCTTGGCCGTTGCTCATCGCTTGGTTTTGCAATGGGCATTCCCCGCCCTTGTCACACACCGGGCAATCCAGTGGGTGGTTAATTAAGAGCAATTCCATGACACCGTTTTGCGCCTTTTCAGCAACCGCTGAGGTCTGCTGGGTGAGTACGACCATCCCTTCAGCAACCGTGGTCGTGCAAGAAGTCAACGGCTTGCGCTGTCCTACGACCTCAACCAAGCACTGACGACAAGCGCCAACCGGGTCCAACAGCGGGTGATCGCAAAAACGCGGAATTTCAATGCCGATTTGCTCAGCAGCGCGAATGACCAGCGTGCCCTTCGGCACACTCAGGTGCACACCGTCAATGGTGATGTTGACCAAATCAGTAGGAACAGCGACATCAGATGAAGCGCCTGCAGTCATGGTCATGCGTTTGCTCCTGCGAACAGTGCGGAGGCCTCATAGGGGAACAGCTCCCATGCAGGCGTGTGCGTACCGGCGATGAACTCGTCACGGAAGTACTCAATGGCCGAGGTGATCGGGCTCGTTGCTCCGTCTCCAAGTGCGCAAAAAGATCGACCCAAGATGTTGTCGCACAGGTCGAGCAACTTCTCAATGTCTTCTTCAGTTCCCTTGCCCTGCTCGATGCGCTCCATGATCTGCTGCAACCACCACGTGCCTTCGCGACACGGAGTGCACTTGCCACAGGACTCGTGCTTGTAAAACTCAGTCCAACGCAAGACGCAACGAACCACCGACGTAGTTTGGTCAAAGATTTGCAAGGCCTTTGTGCCCAACATCGAACCAGCTTCAGCGATGCTCTCGTAGTCCAAAGGAACATCGAGGTGCTCTGCAGTCAAGATCGGCGTCGACGATCCGCCAGGCGTCCAAAACTTCAGCGTGCTGCCCTCGCGCATACCGCCAGCAAGGTCAAGGAGCTCGCGCAAGGTGATCCCCAGCGGCGCCTCAATTTGTCCAGGGTTTTTCACATGACCCGAGAGTGAGTACAACGTGAAACCCTTGGACTTCTCGGTTCCGAACTTGCCGAACCATTCAATGCCGTTGGCAATGATGGAAGGAACGCTGGCCACGGACTCGACGTTGTTAACCACCGTGGGGCAGGCATACAAACCAGCAACAGCCGGGAACGGTGGACGCAGACGAGGCTGACCGCGATATCCCTCAAGCGAATCCAGCAACGCGGTTTCTTCACCACAGATGTAGGCACCGGCACCAGCATGAACAGTCAACTCAAGGTCATAGCCACTGCCGTGGATGTTCTTGCCCAATTCGCCATTGGCATAGGCCTCAGCAACTGCAGCTTGCACACGACGCAAGACGTGAGGCACTTCGCCGCGGATGTAAATAAAGGCGTGGTTCGAACGAATGGCATACGAGCCGATGATGATGCCCTCAACCAAGACGTGCGGGTTAGCCATCATCAACGGGATGTCCTTGCACGTACCTGGCTCGGACTCGTCGGCATTGACGACGAAGTAGTGCGGCTTGTTGTCACCCTGCGGGATAAAGCCCCACTTCATACCGGTGGGAAATCCTGCGCCACCGCGACCGCGAAGACCTGAATCTTTGACGGTTTGGATTACATCGTCGGGCTGCATCGTGGTCAGCGCCTTGCGTGATGCCTGGTAACCCTTGTGCCGGGTGTAGCCGGCGTACGTAAAGGAGTCAGCTTCGTCCCAGTGAGCAGTCAGGACTGGAGTAATAGTGGTCATCAGTCATCCGCTCCTGGATTAGCCGGAATGGAGTCGCCACTTTCCTTGGCCAACTTCAAGCCGAGCAAAGATGCCTTGCCAGCAGCCGGTCCTTCATTGACCTTGCCGTCAGCAAATCCAGCAAACAAGCGCTCGTTATCGCGCCACGATGTAATGACCGGTCCACGCGTGGACTTCACTTCGCGATTAGCGATCAAGTCATTCATCAAATCAATTGCCGAGCCGGGCGTTTGGTTGTCAAAGAATTCCCAGTCGATGGTCAGCACTGGTGCATAGTCGCAGGCCGCCTGACACTCAATGTGTTCCAAAGTAATTTGGCCATCAGCAGTGGTCTGGTCGTTGCCCACGCCTAGGTGATCCTTGAGTTGAGCAAAAATTGCGTCGCCACCCATGATCGCGCACAAGCTGTTGGTGCACACGCCAACGTGGTGCTTGCCCATCGCACGACGCTTGTACATCGTGTAAAACGTCACGACTCCGGTGACTTCCGCAGCGGTAATCCCCAACTCGTCGGCGCACATTTCGATGCCCTCAGGAGTGACGTAGCCCTCTTCGGATTGCACCAAGTGCAGCATCGGCAACAACGCCGACCGCGCCTGCGGATAACGCGCCATGATTTCGCGCATTTCAGCGCGAGTCTTATCGGTCAACGCCATTAGCGGTCGACACCACCCATCACAGGATCAATACTGGCGACCGCGGCCACCACATCAGCGATTTGCGCACCTTCGCACATGGCGGCGGTGGCTTGGAGATTGGTGAAACTGGGGTCCCGGAAGTGAACTCGGTACGGACGCGTACCGCCATCGCTGACGAGGTGAACACCGAGCTCGCCACGAGGAGATTCAATGGCTGCGTAGACCTGGCCAGCTGGAACCTTGAAGCCTTCGGTCACCAACTTGAAGTGATGAATCAAAGCTTCCATGGACGTTCCCATGATTTGGCGAATGTGCTCAAAACTGTTGCCCGTTCCATCGGCACCGTGTGCCAGTTGTGCAGGCCATGCAATCTTCTTGTCTTCGATCATGACCGGTCCGGGCTTGAGGCGATCCAAACACTGAGCAATGATCTTCATTGACTCGCCCATTTCAGCAATGCGAATCAAGAAGCGACCATAAGCGTCCGCGCTGGTTTGAACCGGCACTTCAAAGTCATAGTTTTCGTACCCGCAGTACGGCTGCGACTTACGCAGGTCGTGTGGCAAGCCCGTTGACCGCAAAATCGGACCAGTAATTCCCAGCGCCATGCAACCGGCAAGGTCCAAAGTGCCCACACCAACGGTGCGGCCCTTCCAAATCGTGTTATCGACCAACAGGTCAGCGGTGTCCTTCAAGCGACCAGGCAAAATCTTGAGAAGTTCGCGCACTTTTTGCTCGGCACCTTCGGGCAGGTCCTGAGCCAGTCCACCCGGGCGGATATACGCGTGATTCATGCGCAGTCCCGTGATCATTTCGAACACATCAAGGACAAGTTCGCGCTCACGGAACCCAAAGGTCATGGCCGTCAGCGCGCCGAGCTCCATGCCACCAGTGGCCAAACACACCAAGTGCGAAGAAATACGGTTGAGTTCCATCATCATCACGCGGATGACATTGGCGCGCTCAGGAATCTGATCAGTGATTCCCAGCAATTTCTCTACACCCAGGCAGTACGCGGTCTCATTGAAGAAGGGTGAGAGGTAGTCCATGCGCGTGACAAAGGTGACGCCTTGAGTCCAGGTACGGAACTCCATGTTCTTTTCAATGCCGGTGTGCAAGTAGCCAATGCCACAGCGCGCTTCGGTGACGGTTTCGCCATCGAGCTCAAGAATCAAACGCAGCACACCGTGAGTGGACGGGTGTTGCGGACCCATGTTGACGATGATGCGTTCTTGCGGTGGGGTGCTGGAAAGGTCATGCAACAACTCATCCCAGTCATTGCCTTGAACGGTAAAGACTTTGCCTTCGGTGGTCTCGCGCTCATCGGCCATGCGCGGATCGCTGTCATTAAAAGTTGTCATTTGTTGTACGACCTCCGCTGGTCTGGAGGATCTATTTGTGCGCCCTTGAATTCCACGGGAATGCCACCGAGCGGATAGTCCTTGCGTTGCGGGTGACCGATCCAGTCATCGGGCATTTGAATTCGCGTTAAATGCGGGTGACCCGAAAAGATGATTCCAAAGAAGTCGTAGGTTTCACGCTCATGCCAGTCATTGGTCGGGTACACCGAAATCAACGACGGGATCACCGGATCGGCATCAGGCGCAGTGACTTCAAGAAATACTCGACGGTTGTGAGTGATTGAGAGCAGCGGGTAATGCGCGTGGAGTTCGGCACCGACCTGTTCGGGGAAGTGCACGCCACTAACACCCAGGCACATCTCAAAGCGCAAAGCAGCGTCGTCGCGGAGAGCTTGTGCCACTTCAACCAGGTGTTCACGCTTGACCTGAATGGTCATTTGATCGCGATCAATCACGATGCCGGTGATGGCCTGCGCGTGATTGGGCACAGCCGCCTCGATCGCATCGGCGATGGAGTCAAAAGCGCCACCAAAGGGGCGATCGGCTGCCGCTATGGGTTCGGACTTGACGACCAAGCCGCCGTAGCCGGAGGTGTCGCCGTTCATGACAGCAGACCCTTCATGGCCGACGTGGGCTGAGCCAACAGCGCTGAACGTTCCAGTGCGAGATCCTCGCGAACCTTTTGCACACCCAACTTCTCGACCGCAATCTTTTCGTGCAACTTCAAGATGGCGTCCATCAACATTTCCGGACGAGGTGGGCAGCCAGGCAGGTACATGTCCACTGGCACAACATGGTCCACGCCCTGCACGATCGCGTAGTTGTTGAACATGCCACCGCTGCTGGCACACACACCCATCGCCAAGACCCACTTGGGTTCAGCCATTTGGTCATAGATCGTGCGCAAAACAGGGGCCATCTTTTGGCTGACGCGACCGGCGACGATCATCAAGTCAGCCTGACGTGGCGAAGCGCGGAAGACCTCCATGCCAAAACGAGCGAGGTCGTAACGACCAGCGCCCGTGGTCATCATTTCGATGGCGCAACATGCCAATCCAAAGGTGGCCGGCCACAGGGAGTTCTTGCGCATGTAACCCGCAAGTCCTTCTACCGTGGTGAGCAGGACTCCGCTGGGGAGTTTTTCTTCAAGACCCATGGGTTAGTCCCACTCCAATCCACCACGACGCCACACATACATGTAAGCGACGAAAACGGTGAGGATGAACACGATCATCTCGACCAAACCAAAGAGGCCGAGCTGGTCAAAAGCCACGGCCCACGGGTACAAGAAGACAATTTCGATGTCAAAAATGATGAACAGCATTGCGGTCAAGAAATACTTGATCGGGATCTTGCCGGCGGCTTTGCGCTCGGTGGGGTCAATGCCACATTCGTAGGCGTCCAGGAGGGCGCGGTTGTAACGCGAAGGCCCAGCAATCGCACCAGAAATGATGGAAAAGAGTGCAAAACCGGCACCAATGGCCGCGAGCACCAAAACGGGCGTATAGACGTTCACGTCAGGCGCATCCTCTCGGACATCGAATGGATCAAGTGCGGTGAACTCAGGCCCGACAAGCAGCCCAAAACCCCATATTTACGCATCCCCATCCTAGAACTTGTGGTGTGCGTGCTCATGCCGTGGGTGCCATCCGCGACATGGTGTTAACCACATGGTCATAGAAGTCCCCACCGCGTGGATCGGTCAGGTTGGCCAGCATTTTCAGGGTCAAGGTCATCGCGCGCGGGTGGGGCAAACCGTGCTTAGTCGCCAACCGCATGATCTCGGGGTTGCCGATCGCCTTTACGAACCAACGGCCCAAGGTGTAGTAACCACCCAGGGACTGCTTCAGGGCTTTGGGGTAACCAGCCAAAGCCAACTCCGCTTGAGCAAAAGTGGGGCGTGACTTGGCTTGAACAATGACTTCAGCAGCCAGCGCGCCGGATTCCATCGCATAGGCAATGCCTTCACCGTTGAAGGGATTGACCATGCCGCCGGCATCGCCGACCAACAACAACCCGCGGGTGTAGTGCGGTGTGCGGTTAAAGCCCATCGGCAAAGCCGCTCCGCGAATCGGCTCGGTGCGGTTTTCTTCGCGGAAGCCCCACTCTTCGGGTGTTTGTTCGAGCCAACGCACGAGGAGGTCCTTGTAATCAACATTGCCGAAAGCCGAACTGGTGTTCAAGATTCCCAAGCCGACGTTGACCGTGCCGTCCCCTACCCCAAAAATCCAGCCATAACCGGGTAGCAACTTGTCGCCGTCCCAGAGCTCAAGCCAGGATTCCAGCCAGTCATCGTTGGTGCGTGGGCTCGTGTAATACGTGCGAACAGCCACTCCCATCGGCCGGTCATCGCGCTTTTGCAGGCCCATCGCCAGGCTCAACCGCGTGGAGTTGCCGTCGGCCGCGACCACCAGTGGGGCGTGATATTCCTGCTCAGGTCCCGATGTTCCGTCCGCATTCTTGAGTTTGGCCCGCACTCCGGTGATGCGTCCCGTTCGCTGGTCAACGATGGGGCCCTGCACATTGGCGCCTTGGACCAAGTGCGCTCCCGCCTTGACCGCGTGCTCGGCTAGAGCCTGGTCAAAGTCCTTGCGCGTGCGAACCAACCCAAAGTCTGGGTAGGTCGACAGCTGCGGCCACGGAATCTCGATGGTGTGACCGCCGCCCACAATGCGCAGTCCCTTGTTGCGAATCCAGCCGTTTTCCTCGGAGATATCCAGACCTAAATCAATGAGTTGCTTGACCGCGCG
>CAMCVY010000011.1 GCA_945881995.1 Bifidobacterium breve
TGGGGTCAAGGAACTTGTGCAATCAGGCATGGTGGCGATCGGCCGGGGGGCGCGCTCCATCAGTGATCGCAGTCCGCGTACCGTAGACCCGACGTAAGTAGAACGTCCCAACACATCAGGAGAGTTAGACCGTGGCTGAAATGTTTTACGATAAAGATGCAGACCTGTCGATCATTCAAGGTCGCAAGGTCGCCATTTTGGGTTATGGCAGCCAGGGCCACGCGCACGCGCTCTCCCTACGCGACTCCGGTGTGGACGTTCGGGTGGGATTGCCAGAAGGTTCCAAGTCACGCGCCAAGGCAGAAGCCGAAGGAATGCGCGTCGTCACTCCTGCTGTCGCAGCTGCTGAAGCCGACTTGATCATGGTGCTCGCACCAGACCCCGCGCAGCGTCGCCTCTATGCCGAATCGATCGAGCCCAACCTCAAAGCCGGTGACGCGATCTTCTTCGGTCATGGTTTCAACATTCGTTATGGCTACATCAAGCCCCCAGCCAACGTCGATGTCGCCATGGTTGCCCCCAAGGGCCCAGGTCACCTCGTGCGCCGCGAATATGTTGCTGGCCGTGGCGTTCCTGTTCTGGTTGCCGTTGAGCAAGACGCAACGGGAAATGCGTGGGATTTGGCCCTGTCCTATGCCAAGGGCATCGGCGGATTGCGCGCGGGCGGCATCAAGACCACCTTCACCGAAGAGACCGAAACCGACTTGTTCGGCGAGCAGGCAGTTCTGTGCGGTGGCGCATCTCAGCTGGTGATGTATGGCTTCGAGACGTTGATTGAAGCCGGTTACCAGCCAGAGGTTGCCTACTTTGAGTGCTTGCACGAACTCAAGCTCATCGTTGACCTGATGTATGAGGGCGGCAT
Source organism: Bifidobacterium breve (assembly GCA_945881995.1). Taxonomy (GTDB): domain Bacteria; phylum Actinomycetota; class Actinomycetes; order UBA12327; family UBA12327; genus AcAMD-2. Next base: position 863 of record CAMCVY010000011.1, read on the forward strand.
CGCCAAGCAGCGCTGGTCCGTTTCAGACACCGCGGAATACGGCGACTATGTGTCGGGGCCACGCGTGATTGACGAGAGTGTGAAGGCCAACATGAAGGCCGTCCTCACCGACATTCAAAACGGCGCCTTTGCCGAACGCTTTATCGCGGACCAGGACGCTGGCGCTCCGGAGTTCAAGGCATTGCGTGCCAAGGGCGAGCAGCACCCCATTGAGGCCACGGGTCGCGACCTTCGCGCCCTGATGTCATGGGTTCAATCCGGCGACTCGGACTACGTTGAAGGCACTGCCACACGCTAATTCGCGCAGGTATTCCCCATGGGCTCGCTCGTGGCGGTCTTAAGTAGGATGGGACTATTCGCGTACGTTTCCCACCCCGCTAAGGAATCTCAGTGTCCAAGCCTGTCGTCCTGATTGCTGAAGAACTTTCGCCGGCCACGATCGAGGCCCTGGGTCCCGATTTTGAGGTGCGTCACTGTGATGGCGCTGACCGTTCGCAACTGCTCAGCAGCATCGTTGATGTTGACGCAATCTTGGTTCGCAGTGCGACCCAGGTGGACGCCGAAGCGTTAGCCGCTGCCACCAAGTTGAAAGTAGTGGCGCGCGCAGGTGTGGGTCTGGACAACGTTGACGTCAAGGCAGCAACACAGGCCGGCGTCATGGTCGTGAATGCACCGACTTCCAACATCGGTTCGGCCGCGGAATTGGCCGTGGCCTTGCTCTTGGCTGCCGCTCGCAATATTCCACAGGCTGATGCTGCTTTGAAGAACGGCCAGTGGAAGCGCAGCAAGTACACCGGTATTGAAGTGGCTGACAAAGTCGTAGGCGTTGTGGGCTTGGGCCGCATCGGGATTTTGGTCGCTCAGCGCTTGGCCGCTTTCGGTGTTGAATTGATCGCTTATGACCCTTACGTTCAGCCAGCCCGCGCCGCCCAGCTGGGCGTTCGCATGGTGGAGCTGGATGAGCTGCTCACCACCGCTGACTTCATCACCGTTCACTTGCCCAAGACGCCAGAGACCGTTGGCCTCATCGGAGCCGAAGCCTTGACCAAGGTCAAGCCCAGCGTGGTCATCGTCAACGCAGCGCGTGGTGGCATCGTGGATGAAACCGCTTTGTTTGAAGCCTTGCGTGATGGTCGCGTGCATTCAGCCGGTGTGGACGTGTTTGCCACTGAGCCCTGCACGGACTCACCGTTGTTCACGTTGGACAACGTTGTGGTTACTCCGCACCTGGGTGCTAGCACCGATGAAGCCCAAGAGAAGGCGGGCATCGCCGTCGCGAAGTCGGTCCGCTTGGCCTTGGCTGGCGAGCTGGTGCCGGACGCCGTCAATGTGCAAGGTGGATCGGTTCCTGAAGACGTTCGTCCGTTCTTGCCGTTGGTCGAGAAGTTGGGCCGTATCGCCACCGCGCTAGCTGCTGGCATCCCTGCCACTGTTGAAGTCGAAGTCCTGGGTGAAATCAGTGACCAAGACACCGCGGTGCTCGAATTGTCAGCGCTGAAGGGTCTTTTCGCAAATCTCAGCGATGAGCCGGTGTCTTATGTCAACGCACCGTTGTTGGCCACCGAAAAGGGCGTTGATGTTTCCTTGTCTTCCTCGCCGGACAGTCCTGACTTTAAGAACGTGGTCCGGGTTAAGGCGGCTCTTGCCGATGGCACCTTGGTGTCCGTGGCAGGAACGTTGGCCGGTACCCGCCAGCGCGAAAAGATCGTGGAAATCAATGGCTTCCACGTGGACGTCCTTTTGGCTGAGCACATCGCGTTCTTCACCTACGCTGACCGCCCAGGAGTGGTGGGCTACTTGGGGGGAATCCTGGCTGACGCCAATGTCAACATCGCGGGCATGCAAGTCAGTCGGCGCGCTGAGCGCGAGCAGGCGCTGATCGTGCTTACTATTGATGAAGCCATTGATGCTTCTTTGGTCACACAAATCGTTGTTGGCGTTGGTGCTACTACCGGTTGCACTGTTGATCTGATCGATGCTTAATCTTTCGCTTCGAAAGGGAAACTCGTGAGTAGCCCGATTTCTTTAGCTATCGCATCGGGCGATGGCATCGGTCCTGAGATCATGCCCGAAGCCTTGAAGGCTTTGGATGTTGTATCGGCACAATGTGGGCTGACAATCAAGAAAGCCGAATTTGATTTGGGTTGGCGCCTGTACGACCGAACCGGTGAAATCCTGCCGGAGAAGGTCATCGATGAACTGCGCGAGCACGATGCGATTTTGTTTGGTGCGGTGGGTGACCCTCGTGTCCCGCCGGGTCTGCTTGAGCGTGGAATGCTCTTAAAGTTGCGCTTCACCTTGGATCATCACGTCAACTTGCGTCCCATCAAGCTGTATCCAGGAATGCACACCCCTGTTGCGGGTCTGACTCCCGAGCGCTGTGACATCGTGGTCGTACGTGAAGGCACTGAAGGCCCTTATGTAGGTGCGGGTGGAGCGATCCGAGTTGGCACCGCTCAGGAAGTTGCCATTGAGGAGTCGATCAATACCGCTTTTGGTGTTGAGCGCGTCGTTCGCGATGCTTTCGCGCGTTCGATGAAGCGTCGACGCAAGTTAACGCTGGTGCATAAGGCCAATGTTTTGACCAATGCTGGTGCCTTGTGGCAGCGAATCGTTAACGAGGTAGCTAAGGAATTCCCTGATGTGCAGGTGGAATACCAACACGTTGATGCTGCCGCCATGTTCTTCATTACTGCGCCAGAAAAGTACGACGTCATTGTGACGGATAACTTATTTGGTGACATCATCACCGACGTTGGTGCTGCAGTCGCGGGCGGAATTGGCTTGGCCGCATCGGGCAGTATCGATGCCAGCGGAGTCAACCCCTCCATGTTTGAACCCGTTCATGGATCAGCCCCTGACATCGCGGGCCAGCAAAAGGCGGACCCCACGGCAGCAATCTTGTCCTTAAGCATGTTGCTGCATCACCTCAAGCTTGAGGAAGCCTCCGGTTTGGTGGAAGCCGGAGTCGCCAAAGATCTGTCACAGCGTTCTGAGTTCGGGGTTCGTACGACCGCTCAGGTTGGTGACGCAATCGCCGCCAATATCGCTGCTGCTCGTTAGGATTAAACTCATGACTTCGAGCACCATTGCCATAACCCGTTCTGCTTCGCCGCTACCGGATGATCAGCGTGAAACAATCTTGGACAATCCCGGATTTGGCAAGTACTTCACCGATCACATGGTGCAGATCAAGTGGACCGTGGACCGTGGCTGGCACGAAGCCGAGCTAGTTCCTTACGGGCCGATCACCATGGACCCAGCCACGAACTCGATCCATTACGGTCAGTCCATTTTCGAAGGCTTAAAGGCTTACCGGCGGGTAGACGGATCCATCGCCACATTCCGGCCCTTGGAAAATGCACGCCGTTTTCAGCGCAGTGCAGCGCGGTTGGCCATGCCCGGGCTTCCAGAGGAACTTTTCATCGAGGCGATCGAGACACTCGTGACGGTAGATCAGGAGTGGGTTCCTGACGACATCGAAAAGTCGTTGTACTTGCGACCCTTTATGTTCTCCACTGAAGTCGGCTTGGGTGTTCGTCCAGCCAATGAATATCTCTTCCTCCTCATTGCATCCCCTGCTGGCGCCTATTTCCCCGGTGGAGTCAAGCCGGTCGACGTCTGGTTATCCAAGGAGTATGTGCGCGCAGCTCCAGGTGGAACCGGCGAAGCCAAGTGTGCGGGTAACTATGCCGCGTCATTGCTTGCTCAAGCTCAAGCCATCGCTAACCAGTGCGACCAGGTCGTGTGGCTCGATGCGATAGAACGCTATTGGATCGAGGAAATGGGTGGCATGAACTTGTATTTCGTTCATGGATCCGGAGACTCGGCTCGGATTACGACGCCGCCATTAACCGGTTCTTTGCTGCCGGGAGTCACACGCGAATCGTTGCTCCAGGTAGCCCAGGATTTGGGTTATGCCGTTGGGCAAGAGCGCATCAATGTGGATCAATGGCGCGAGGGAAATGCCTCGGGAGACATTACTGAAGTCTTTGCTTGTGGAACCGCTGCAGTGATTACCCCGGTTGGCAAAGTCAAATCAACGGATGCCACGTGGGAAGTAGGTGCTGGTCAATCGGGACCAGTGACGTTGCAACTGCGCGACGAGCTCTTACAAATCCAGCATGGCTCCCGTCCGGATCCGCATGGTTGGATGCATCAAATCGTTGCTCCGACGGCGTAATTCCCAGCACCACCTATTGACAGGAGTCAGTGAGTGCGCATCGCTCGCTTTGCATTCGAAGGCGTCGTTGGCTACGGGGTGGTCGAGGGTGATCCCACCGGCCCCCTTGAGGCCCTAGAGATCGCGATCATCAAGAACCATCCCTTTGGTGAGATTGAATTGACCGACAAGCGACTTCCCCTGCCTGCGGTTCGATTGCTGTCGCCGGTTTTGCCGTCAAAGATCTGTGCCTTCGGCCGCACATATGCAGAGCACGCAGCGGAATTGGGAAACGAGGTGGCGAAGGAACCCTTGATGTTCCTCAAGCCCTCAACATCGGTGGCCGGACCTGGCGATGTCATTCGTCTGCCGGAAATGTCAAGTGATGTGCAGCACGAAGCCGAGCTAGCCGTGGTGATCGGCAGTTTGTGCAAGGACGTTGTTGCGGAACGAGCCCATGAAGTGATCCTCGGGTACACCTGCGCCAATGACGTTACTGCTCGGGACCTGCAGCGAAGTGATGGCCAGTGGAGTCGCGCAAAGGGCTTTGACACGTTCTGCCCGCTAGGTCCGTGGATTGAAACAAGGCTGGATCCCGCTGACCTAGCAGTCTCATGTCACATTGATGATCGAGTAGTCCAAGACGGACGCACCAGCGAGATGGTGTTCTCCGTGGCCGACCTTGTTGCGTATACATCGCGCATCATGACGTTGCTGCCTGGCGATGTGATCTTGACTGGGACCCCTGCTGGTGTCTCAACATTGCACGCGGGGGACACGGTCGAGGTGCGTATCGAAGGCATTGGTTCGCTGATAAATTCAGTGTCCAACTAGACAAGGTGATGACACTGTGACTTCCGGTTCCTTGAACCATCCGCTGGACCCTTCGGTCCGCGTTCGTTTTTGCCCTTCTCCGACCGGCAATCCACACGTTGGCCTGGTGCGGACGGCTTTGTTCAACTGGGCCTTTGCCCGGCACAACGGTGGCACGTTCGTTTTTCGCATTGAAGACACCGATTCTGCGCGTAACAGCGAAGAAAGCTACGAAGCCTTGCTCGACACCTTGTCTTGGCTTGGTTTGGACTGGGACGAAGGACCGGTAGTTGGTGGTCCGCATGCTCCTTATCGTCAAAGTGAGCGACTCGCGATTTATCGCGATGTTGCCCGTCAATTGCTCGATGCGGGATGGGCTTATGAATCGTTTTCCACCCCGGAGGAAGTCGAAGAGCGCCATGTCGCCAAGGGCGAAAACCCCAAGCTCGGTTATGACAACTTTGATCGAGACTTAAGCGATGAGCAACGCGCGCAGTTTCGTTCGATGGGGCGCGATCCCGTCCTGCGCCTAAAGATGCCGGCCGAGGATTTGGTTGTACAGGACCTTGTCCGCGGCGAGATTACCTTTCCGGCTGGCTCGATCCCGGACTATGTGATTGTTCGCGGTAATGGTGAGCCGCTGTACACCTTGGTAAACCCCGTTGATGACGCCTTGATGGACATTACGCACGTACTGCGTGGTGAAGACCTCTTGTCCTCAACGCCTCGCCAAATGGCGATGTATCAGGCGTTGGCTCAGATCGGCGTTGGATCGGGCGCGACTCCCATGTTTGGCCACCTGCCGTATGTCATGGGTGAGGGCAATAAGAAGCTCAGTAAGCGTGACCCCGAGTCAGCGATTGGCTTCTATCGCGACCATGGCTTTATCCCTGAAGGCTTGTTGAATTACCTTTCCCTCCTGGGCTGGTCGTTGAGCGAGGATCGAGACATATTCTCGATGACCGAAATGGTCCAGGCCTTTGAGATCTCTAGAGTCAACGCCAATCCGGCGCGATTTGATCTGAAAAAGGCCGAGTCAATTAACTCCTCTCACATCCGCGAGCTTGACCCCGCGGATTTTGCAGCTCGCATTCAGGACCGCCTGATCCTCGATGGTGTGATTGCGGCCGAGCCATCTGTGCAACAGCGTGACCTGGTAACCAAAGCCGCACCCTTGGTGCAAGAACGGATGGGATTGCTCAGTGAGGCTGCCCCCATGCTGGGATTCTTGTTTGTCACCGAAGCGCAATTTGCCTTTGATCCGGCACCGGCCGATAAGGCCTTGGGTGAGGCGGCCCATTCAGTGCTCGATGCGGCTAAAGATGCCCTAGAGGGATTGACGGATTTCACGACGGAGACGATCGAACACGCGTTGCGAAGTGCGCTTATCGAAAAAATGGAACTCAAACCCAAGACAGCCTTCGCACCGTTGCGTGTGGCCATGACCGGGAGATTGATCTCACCACCGTTGTTTGAGTCGATGGAATTGTTAGGCAAAGAAACGTCTTTGGCTCGCCTTGCTCGAGCGCGGGATTATCGACCCTCATGACGTTTGGTTCTGAGGCAGACACATGGCGGATGCCTGAGCCGCCAGTGGATGTTGACCGACCCTATCTTCGGCTCCTCCGCAATGCGACGTATCGCTGGTGGAAGCCACTCGTGGGATTGGGCTTGTTCTTCTGGACTTATCTCAGCGTGATCGCGGTATTGGTCATCGTGCCCGGGGCTGCTTACGTTGCGGTAAACCAAAACATTGATTTCCTCAACGATCAAGGCTCGCCGCTGGTATTCCTGATCACCAATCTCAGTTTGGCGGCCCTGATTCCGTGCACCATGTTTGCGGTGTGGGCGGTACATCGGATGGACCCTCGCTTCCTGATCTCAGTGACTAGAGGCTTTCGCTGGAATTGGTTTTGGCGGTGTGTGGGAATTTCGACCGCTGTGGTTATGGGTACGTATGTCTTGGCCAGTGTCTTGCCAGTGGGGGGAGAAGGTTCCTCAGGAGCTAGCCGAAGTCCGATCGGAACATTTGCTGGTCTTGCATTAGTTGTTGTACTCACGACACCGCTGCAAGCCGCTGGCGAAGAGTTCGCTTTTCGCGGCTACCTAGGTCAGGTACTCGGTGCTTGGGTGAGATTTCCTGCCGTGTCGATCGTCATCACGTCGGTGTTATTTGCTCTAGCTCATGGTGGGCAAAGTGCACCACTGTTCTTGGATCGTTTCGCCTTCGGGCTGGTTGCTGGATTCCTGGTGATGCGGACCGGTGGCCTAGAGATCTCGATTGCGCTCCACACCGTCAACAATTTTGTGGCGCTTTTAGCGGCGGCGGCGTACTCGGACTTCTCCGAGCAATTGACCTCGCCAGATGCCCCATGGTCTCTCGTGGTGATTGATCTGGTGCAGTTGACGATCTTCGTCGTAGTAGCCGAGGCGATGCGAAAGCGCTGGATGAGCCAGGGCCGTTTGCAAGTCAGCGGGGGTGCGAGTAGCCGACCTGAGGGCTTGTAGACTGTGGGCTTCGCTGATCGTTGGCGAACCCATGGGGTATGGGGTAATTGGCAGCCCAACTGGTTCTGGTCCAGTTAGTCTAGGTTCGAGTCCTGGTACCCCAGCGGTGAAATGGTCTGGTAGATCGGTACCGTTTCCACCTCTCACATGCGTCCGTTGTACCGATGCATGCCTTGGCCCCGTTGTGTAGCGGCCTAGCACGCCGCCCTCTCAAGGCGGTAGCGCGGGTTCGAATCCCGTCGGGGCTACCAAGGAAGCGATCCTTCGTGGATCGCTTTTTTGTTGGTGCAGTTAATCGCTACTAGACGCGATCGCTTCAGTAATTGCTCGGGCTGCCTGAACCACCGCGTTGCCATGCAGACGCCCTGGCGACTTGGACAACCTCTCGAGTGGACCGGACACACTGATCGCGCCAACTACTCGACCACTGGGTCCGCGCACCGGTGCAGAAACCGAGCCCACTCCAGGTTCACGTTCACCCACGGAGTGCGCCCAGCCTCGGCGCCGCACACTGGCTAGCACTCGTGCATCAAACCGAGCACCGGATAGATCGGTCAACAGTCGTTCAGCCTCTTCCCAAGCCAACAAGACTTGAGCTGCCGATCCCGCGTGCATGGTCAGTACTGCACCGACGGGTACTGAATCGCGTAGGCCGCTAGGTCGATCGGCTGCTGCCACACAAATGCGTTGAGTGCCTTGTCGGCGATACAGCTGGGTGCTTTCTCCCGTTGAATCGCGAAGCCGCGTCAATACCGGAGTCGAGGCAGCGATCAATCGATCTTGCCCAGTAGCTGCCGATAACTCCACGCAGCGTGGACCCAGAATGAAGCGACCTTGTAGATCGCGCGCGACCAGTCGGTGATGTTCAAGGGCCATGGCCAGTCGGTGTGCAGTAGGTCGAGGCAGCCCGGTGGCCTCGACTAAGCCGGCTAAGGATTGCGGTCCCGCCTCCAAAGCAGCCAGCACAAGGGCTGCCTTGTCGATGACGCCGACTCCGCTAGAGTTGTCCATAGCGTGATACTGCCGTCTCAAATCGTGAGATGCAAGTACGACTGGAGGTCCTCATGGGACAAACAATGGCCGAGAAGGTCTGGGATGCGCACCTAGTGCGTCGGGTTGAAGGCGAACCAGACCTCATTTATATCGACCTGCATTTGATTCATGAAGTCACGAGCCCGCAGGCCTTTGATGGGCTGCGAGTGGCTGGTCGCGATGTCAGGCGCATGGATCTGACGCTTGCCACTGAGGATCACAACGTTCCCACCCAAAACATTGATCAGCCCATCGCTGACCCGATCAGTAATGCACAGGTCCAGGCATTGCGGACGAACACCGAAGTATTTGATGTCCCGATCTTCCCACTGGGAAATGTTGAGCAGGGGATCGTGCACGTGGTTGGACCGCAACTGGGACTGACTCAGCCCGGCATGACGGTGGTGTGTGGCGACAGCCACACCGCTACACACGGAGCTTTTGGCGCACTGGCCTTTGGTATTGGTACCAGCGAGGTTGAGCATGTCTTGGCCACGCAAACATTGCCGCTCAAGCCGTTTAAGACCATGTCCATCACCGTTGAAGGTGCCTTGCCACCGGGAGTGACGGCAAAAGACTTGATTTTGAACATCATCGCGACCATCGGTACCGGTGGCGGTCAAGGTCACGTTCTCGAATACCGTGGCGCAGCCATTGAGGCGTTGTCGATGGAAGCGCGCATGACCGTGTGCAACATGTCGGTCGAAGCCGGTGCGCGCGCAGGCATGATCGCCCCTGACCAAACCACCTTTGACTACCTGCAAGGCCGCCCGCACGCACCCAAGGGTGAGCAGTGGGACGAGGCTGTGGAGTACTGGAAGAGCCTGCGCACTGATGATGACACCGTGTTCGACAAGACTGTCGTCATCGACGCTTCAACGTTGTCACCGTTTGTGACCTGGGGAACTAACCCTGGCCAAGGTCTGCCGCTGTCAGCCAACGTTCCGAGCGTAGATGACTTCAGTGATCCATCGGACCGCGCAGCTGCTGAGCGCGCGCTGGAATACATGGACCTAACGCCTGGTACACCATTGCGCGATATTGAAGTCGATGCGGTGTTCATCGGCTCGTGCACTAACGGTCGGATCGAAGACCTTCGTGCCGTTGCTGAAGTGCTCAAGGGTCGCAAGGTCGCTGACTCGGTCAAGATGTTGGTGGTTCCTGGTTCGGTGCGAGTACGCCTTGAAGCCGAAGCCGAAGGCTTGGACAAGATCTTCACTGAAGCTGGTGCGCAATGGCGTCATGCCGGATGCTCCATGTGCATGGGAATGAACCCTGACTTCTTGGATTCTGGTTTGCGCAGTGCGTCAACGTCAAACCGCAACTTCGAAGGCCGTCAAGGTCCCGGTGCCCGCACGCACTTGGTCTCACCAGTCGTTGCGGCCGCTACCGCGATCACTGGTCACCTATCCGCACCCGCCGACTTGCCGACTGTCTAAAGGAGTTGACCATGGAAAAATTCACGGTGCTCACAGGAATCGCGACTCCGTTGCGTATGAGCAATGTCGATACTGATCAGATCATCCCCGGCGAATACCTCAAGCGTATTTCCCGTCACGGGTATGAAGATGCCTTGTTTGCTGGCTGGCGTACGGATCCTGATTTTGTCTTGAATCAGCCGCAATATGCCGGTTCACCGATCCTGGTGGCTGGACCTGACTTTGGCACTGGCTCATCGCGCGAGCACGCGGTATGGGCGTTGCAGGACTATGGATTCAAAGTCGTCTTGTCGTCGAGATTTGCTGACATCTTTCGCGGCAACTCTGGCAAGGTGGGATTGTTGACGGCCGTCATTGATCAAGCCGATGTCGAAGCCTTGTGGGCTGGGATGGATGCCGATCCCGCATTGAGTGTTGTCGTGGACTTGGAAAAGCGTGAAGTGCGTTGGCTTGATCGAGTAGTCACCTTTGAGGTTGACGACTACGTTCGCTGGCGTTTGATGGAAGGCCTGGATGACATCGGCATCACGCTGCGTCACGAGGCGGACATTACCGCTTTCGAAGCCAAGCGCCCCTCTTGGCTTCCGACTACTCCTGCTCGCTAGGTGGAATGGAACGGCGAGCACTACGCCGATCACACGGCTCATCATCGAGCTTTTGACCATGTGCTCCTAGAACGGCTTCAGCCGCTGGCGCCCCATGGCCGCATTCTTGATATCGGCTGTGGCGTCGGCAACTTCACGGCAGGCCTGGTTGACCGGGTGCCTGCTGGCAGCGTTCTTGGGGTGGATGCCGACGCATCCATGGTGGCGACCGCTCAGGCCAGCCATCGCGACCAGTCGCAGCTGGCTTTTCAGGTCACGCCGGCCCAGGATCTAGGGACCTTGGGTGCGCTGGGCCCCTTCGCCGCGATTGTGTCGACCGCCTGCTTGCATTGGGTCCCCGAAGCCGACCAGTTGTCGGTGTTGCAGGCAGCTCGTGACCTGTTAGAGCCAGGTGGCCAGTGGTGTGTGGAGTTTGGCGGTCGCGGCCAAGTCGATGGATTGCGAAAGACACTGGATCCATTGGCTATTGAGTTTGGTGGGGGACCGCCGCGGTGGTTTTTCCCCGATGTAGCGACCTATTCTGGGCTACTTGTTGCTGCTGGGTTTGTTGACGTTGACGTACATCTGGTGACGCAAAACAGGTCGATGGAAGGTGCTGCGGCCTTGCGAGGTTTACTCACCAGCCAAGTGCTGTTCGCCTACTTGTCAGATATTGACGATGCTCGTCATGATGAATTCATTCAGGCTGCTGGTGATGCGGTAATTGGCGCAGCCCAGGTCGTTCCAGGCTCCCCAAAGTACGACGTAGAGTATGTGCGCATTGTGGCGGCCGCCCGAAAGCCGCTGTAGGACCCCTGCGGAAGGGGATGAGATTCCCTTTATGGAATAAGGGTTTGCGGCGAGTCGCTGTTGAGGAAATGCTGGATTGCCCTTATGTTGTGCGGACGGGAATCCACCCGAAAAACATTTGTAAGGGGAAAACGTGAACAAGGCTGAGCTGATCGTTGAGCTTGCATCAAAGACCGGAACCAGCAAGTCGGCTGCCGGCGATGCACTCGAAGCATTCATTGACATCGTCCACCGTAGTTTGGCCAAGGGTGACCCCGTCGTCATCACCGGTTTTGGCAAGTTTGAGGCTCGTGCCCGCGCCGCCCGCACCGCACGTAACCCTCAGACCGGTGCCATCGTCCAGGTGAAGAAGACGACTGTTCCTGTGTTCAAGGCCGGCGCTGACTTCAAGAAGATCGTCAGCGGCGAAAAGAAGCTTGCTGCACCGAAGAAGGCTGCTGCCACGAAGGCCGCTCCTAAGAAGGCTGCTGCTAAGAAGACCGCAAAGAAGAAGTAGTTTTACCGCTTTTTCCGGTGAGGGGTTGGGCCGCTTGGCTTAGCCCCTCACTGCTGTGTGGATGCGGAGATCACCGCCAGCGAGTGCCGTCCAAGGCCGATGCGCTGGGCATCCCACAGGTCGGCAGCGGTATCGATATCGCGATGCAGGGTGGTCAATCGGGGTCCGGTTATTTCCCGAATCCCCGACGCCCGGTGCTGAGCTCGCGAACGGTGACCGAAGGCAGGCTCAAACGCGGTGCCGGCTGGACTAAAGAAGGCCGTGCTGCCCGTCCCTGCACTATCGCTGACAAAGCAAGGCACGGAGAAGGCATCAGCAGTAGCGCACGCATATCGAAGGTCATCGACTTGTAAGCAAGCAAGGTCGGCGGAGATGGCCGCGGTTCCACTACCTGGCCAGCGTGATTGCACAAAAGCAAAACCGTGCGTGAGCGCTGGATTTATTCCGGCATCAGGTTCGTCAGCGATGACCACGGCACCCAAGTCGGCGAGAACCTGCCCTGCACGAGTGTCATTAGTGATCACAACCACGTGATCGCAACTCGCCAATGCGGCACTGACCGTGTCGCAAGCAAATGCCAAGGCAAGGTCCGGGCGACGCGAATCCGGGAGTCCAGTTTCCTTCAGATGGAGACGTGATTTTGCACGATCGAGTCGCTTCACCGGCACTACTGCACACCACGAGGCCATGGGGTGATCTTGCCACTGGCGGATCTGTGGCGCGTCAGCCCTATCCGGCCGGTTCGCGACCGTGAGGCGGTACGGTCATACCTTCAATGATCGCGATTCCTAGGAGGTGACCCATGGCACGTTTAGCCGTTCTTGGCGCCGGCTCTTGGGGCACAGCTTTTGCCCAGATCGCAGCCGATGCAGGCAACGATGTGGTGATTTGGGGACGCGATGAGTTCATCGTCGAATCCATTACCAACGACCACGTCAACCCCGCATTCCATCCTGGTTTGAAACTGCCAACTTCCGTGTGGGCATCCACCAATGTCGCGACAGTTCTGCGTGGCGCTGACATCGTTGTCCTGGCGATTCCGGCCCAAGTCTTGCGCAGTCGTCTGGTGGAATGGCGCGAGCACATCCCACCTACCGCCATTGTTTTGAGTTTGATCAAGGGGTTGGAACTAGGAACCTCCTTGCGCATGACAGAAGTGGTCCATGAGGTCACGGGAATCGACCCCAATCGCATTGGCGTCTTGAGTGGGCCGAACTTGGCCCGCGAAATTATGCAGCGCCAGCCCGCAGCCTGCGTCGTAGCCTTTTCCGATCCGCAGTACGCGGCGGAAGTCCAGCAAGCCACGTCAACGGCCTACTTCCGCCCGTACACCAATACCGATGTGCTGGGAGTCGAACTCGGTGGCGCAACCAAGAACGTGATTGCGCTGGCCGTGGGTATGGCTGGGGGAATGGGGCTGGGCGATAACGCCGTTGCGTCATTGATCACGCGAGGATTGGCCGAAATCGTGCGCTTAGGGGTCAGTCTGGGCGCAGATCCCTTGACCTTCAGCGGACTAGCCGGTGTCGGGGACCTGGTGGCGACCTGTATGTCTCCGCTGTCGCGTAACCGGTCCTTTGGCGAGTTGCTGGGACACGAATTGACCGTGACTGAAGCGGTGGAAGCCACCAAGCAAACTGCCGAAGGTGTCACGTCCTCGAAATCGATCTTGGACTTGGCTCGCACCTATGGTGTCGCGATGCCTATTACGGAAAGCGTCGAACTGGTCATCCACGAAGACGCTGCGCCACGAAGCCAAATCATTAAACTCATGTCGCGTGGAACCAAGTCCGAAAACTCAGTTTAAGACTGTCCGCTAATTGCTTGGTACAGATCGTTCCATAAGTCATCAACATCTTCTATGCCGACGGACAGCCGAATGAGGTTGTCGGGAACGGCAGGGTGTTCAAAAGGCCAGCGAGCGCGACGTTCAATAAGTGACTCAACGCCTCCTAAGCTGGTTGCGTGCGTCCACAGTCGCGTTGACTCGGCGATGGCTTCTGCAAGAGCTGCAGTGTGCACTTCAAAACAGACCACCGCTCCCGCGCCTGTGGTGGCCATGGCCAGATCATGCCCGGGATGACTCGAGAGCCCGGGATAGCGAACCTTCTCAACGGCCGGCAGGGTGAGCAGTCGTTCCGCGATGGTCTGGGCATTGGCGATAGAACGATCCATGCGCACACCCAGAGTGCGGATTCCCCGAAGGGCCAGAAAAGCCTCGAAGGGTCCGACAATGGCACCACCCAAGGTGCGAATGGTGTGCAATCTGGCGGCTAGTTCCTCGCTATTTGTTGCCACGCTTCCCATGATCACGGCGGAATGCCCAGCTAGGAATTTGGTCACCGAATGCACCACGAGATCCACACCAAAGTTGATGGGCTGGGCGATGTACGGGGTGATGAATGTCGCGTCAATGGCGACCAGCGCACCTGCGGCATGCGCCTGCTGAGTCAAGCCAGCAATGTCGCTAATTTCAAGCAGCGGATTGCTGGGAGTTTCGATCCACAGCAAATCCGCGCCTACAAGTTCGGCGGAAATATCAGCAGTCGGTGATGGCAGGTATTCGCGAACCGAAAAGCGGCCCGCGCTCTGTCGTTCGTTCAGCGACCCACGCGTTCCCGAATAGGAATGAGCGGGTGCGACAACCACGCCACCAACGGGGACTAAATCCAGCACCGCGCTAATGGCTGCGAGTCCAGAGGGAAAGCACAATGCTGAGTTGGTTGACTCCAGATCAGCCAAAGTGGTCTCAAGAGCGGTCCACGTGGGATTACCTACTCGGCCATAGTCCAAGGCTCCGCCGGCATGGAAGGTCGAGCTCAGCGTGATCGATTCGTTGACCGGTGCCCCAGGGTCAGGGGCTGGTCGGCCTTGACTCACGGCGCGAGTACCGATTTTCCACACGCTGTCAGGACTTGTTGGGGGCACGCTGGGGTCGTTGCTCATGTCCCTAAGTATTGCGCCGATAGGGTCACAGCGATGTCCATCTCACCTAGTTCGCCCCCAGCGGACCCAGCGGCCCCTCGAGCGCGCCCTCGCGTGGTCTTGCTTTATGGCGGTCGAAGTAGCGAGCACTCCATTTCCTGTGTTTCGGCTGCTGCGGTCTTGCAGGCCATTGACCACAGCCACTGGGACGTGGTGGCGGTCGGCATTGCCCCTGATGGTCGATGGTTGCTTACGTCAGCGAGCCCCGACGACATCGGTGGGCCGGCGGAGAAGTTACCGACCGTAACAACAGGTGAACCGGTCGCGATCGTCCCGGGAAGTGACGGTGCGCGACTTATCGGTGTTGGCACGGGCAACATCGTGGATCATGGTGTAGTTGATGTGGTGTTTCCCCTCCTACACGGCCCATGGGGTGAAGACGGTTCCGTTCAAGGTTTGTTGGAGTCGGCAAACGTTGGCTACGTAGGTTCAGGTGTGTTGTCATCGGCGGTGGCCATGGACAAAGCCGCGATGAAGCTCATGTTGAGCAACCACGGAATTCCTATCGGACCCTACGAGGTCGTTCACGATGGTGAGTGGCGCTTGGGAGCACAGCGTGTTCTTGCCCGCTTGGAATTTGCGCTGCAATTACCGGTCTTTGTTAAGCCAGCTCGTGCAGGGTCAAGCATCGGGATCAGCAAGGTGAAGCAATGGTCAGACCTTGCCGCCGCCATTGAAGTAGCGCGCGAGCACGACCCCAAGGTCATCGTTGAGCAAGGCATTGAGGGTGCTGAAATCGAATGTGGCGTGCTGGGCGGTGGCCGAGACCAGCCGGCCCAATCCAGTGCGCTGGCCGAAATCACCGTCACGCAGGGTCGAGACTTCTATGACTTTGAAGCTAAGTACCTCAACGACGCAGCGATCTTGACCGTTCCGGCGGACATTTCTGAGTCCATTGCCGTTCAAGTGCGAGACATTGCCATTCGCAGCTTCGAAGCGTTGGAATGTGAAGGTTTGGCTCGAGTGGACTTCTTCGTGCAACCCAACGGATCGATTATCGTCAATGAAGTGAACACGATGCCGGGTTTTACCCCGAATTCCATGTTCCCGCGGATGTGGGCGCACTCTGGGGTTTCTTACGCGGCCCTCATTGACCGCCTCCTGCAGTTGGCGCTACATCGTGACCGGGGTTTGCGCTAATCCGTTGATGTGATCTTGGCTGTTATTTCGTCAGACAATTCGCTCACGGCAGATGCTTCAGGTGCGTAAGTCGGGGGTACCGTGATTTGTACGTTAGCGATCCGGTTCACCGTGGTGAACGTCGTTACTAGCCCCTGTTCAACAAACCAGTCCACACCATTAATCGTGACCAGTTGTGAGTCGGGTTGCAAGGCTGGGGGAGTGGCGACACCACAGGACAACGTGATGGGGTCTTTGCCCCAAGCGGCGGTGAAAGCTGATGGGGGCAAGACCGCGCGGCTGTCTTGTCCGCTGACTTGAGCCGGAAGTGCGCTGATCAGTCCTCGACACGCCAATCCGGCCGGACCCGATGGAGTGGGCGATGGAACGGCGGTGCCTGCTTCGCCACAACCCGCAAGGCCAACAAGTGCTAGCGCGATTGCGCTCGCGACTAGAAGGTGACGACGGGGCATGTGAGTGTGCGGGTAATGCCTCCGACGGCTTGGACCTGGGCCAGAATCAGTTTGCCGAGATCATCGACGCTACCTGCTTCGGCCCTAACGATTACGTCGTAGGGACCCGTGACGTCATCGGATGCGGTAACGCCGTCAATCAGCATGATCGCGCGTGCAACCTCGGAAGCCCGCCCAATCTCGGTTTGCACAAGGATGTAGGCCTTCACCATGAGATGTCCTTCAGGTTGGACGTCTATACCCTGTAGCGATCCAGCATTTGCTAGTCGCGTGGTTAGACGTAGTGTCTAACCATCACGATACTGCCCTAGGAGGAAGCACCGATGAGCCCGTCAGACATGACCGTGAGCCAATTAGGCGAATTCGGACTTATTGACGCGCTGACTGAGGTCCTAGGCACCAGTAACCTGGGCCCCAATTCAGTGGTCCTCGTGGGTCCAGGAGATGACGCTGCTGTTGTGCAGATGAGCGATAGTCGCATGGTCATTTCCACCGATGCGATGGTGGAGAACGTCCACTTCAAGCGCGCTTGGTCGAGTGGCATTGATGTGGGTGTCCGCGTTGCCGCTGCCAATCTGAGTGACATCGTGGCAATGGGCGCACACCCGACGGCGTTGGTGGTGGCCTTAGGACTTCCTTCGGATTTGCCGGTTGAGTGGGCCCTAGATCTTGCGCGCGGGATGAAGCAAGAGGCTGATCGACTCAACGTGGTCGTCGTAGGCGGCGACGTGGTGGCATCTCCCATCATCTCCGTGACGGTGACGGCTATTGGCGCCCCCCGAGAGCGCATCATCACGCGCGCTGGTGCGCAGGTGGGCGATGTTGTGGCAGTGGCCGGTCGACTGGGTTGGGCTGCAGCTGGCCTGGCTGTGGCCACTCGCGGATTTAGTTCACCGCGAGTGCTCGTTGATGCGCACCGTCAGCCCGTTATTGATTACGACTTGATTCACAGTGCATTCGCTCATGCACATGCCTTGTGTGATGTCAGTGACGGCCTGGTTGCTGATGCAAGTCACATGGCCCAAGCCAGTCAAGTGCAGATCAACATCACCACCGATGCGCTGGCTATTGCCGACCCCTTGCGCGATATGGGATTAGCGCTGACGGAAAACCCGATGAACTGGATCTTGACCGGCGGAGACGACCACGCGTTTTTGGGTGCTTTTGGTGAGGCGAACGTTCCGCCGGGATGGACGGTCGTTGGTCAGGTTCTAGCCGGCAGTGGTGTGACCGTTGATGGGTCAGCCTTTATCGGTGCAGCTGGGCACACGCACTTCGCCCAATAATCAACAAGCGATTTAGCGGGTGACCTTGCCAGCCTTCAGGCACGAGGTGCAGACATTCAGCTTCTTGGGGGTGCCGTTGATCACGGTGCGCACAGTCTGAATGTTGGGGTTCCAGCGACGCGAGGTCCGACGGTGGGAGTGGGAAATAGAGTTGCCAAAACTTGGGCTCTTGCCACAAGCGTCGCAGTGGGAAGCCACGGTGCACTCCTCGATAATGGGGACTCGTCCAGCGGGTTAGTCCCAAATGTCTCAGGACAGGTGTTTGATCGTACCTGAGCCTAGTTCTGGGCACTGCCGAGGGGCGGTGGCCCTGGAGTGGACTCACTGCTCGCCCCGACCGTGGTGAGTGCTACGAGAGCTGAGTACCAGGAAGCAGACCCTGTGCCTTTCGACGAGCCGCTCGAGAAGCTCTTTGGCGCGCCGACGGCCAAAGCGCTGGCGAAGGGCATCGGCGTGCTGACAGTCGGGGATC
>CAMCVY010000012.1 GCA_945881995.1 Bifidobacterium breve
GTCATCTATCCCTACTTCCTGATCGTGTGGTCAAGCCACCTTAGTGTGCCTGAACTGCGACCAAATCGCCCCTCCATCAGGCAAAACAAGGCTTCAAGGGTCCGGTCAAAGGATAGAACCGACAAGGGCTGAGTCAGACCGCAGGTTCCCAGGTCAGCACGCCCACGACGACGTGCGTCAGAGCATTCCCGTCAAAGACCTGCCAGTTAACGACCAATTCGTAGTCGTAGTTCAGCATGAACTCCCGGCCCTTGATCTTCGTGGCCTCGTTAGTGAAGTGCTGAGCCGTGAAGGCACAACGGCCGTATGCCATCTGGTTGCCCCACACGTCAGGACCGTGGAACATGGTCTTGTGTTCGAGGCGCACGCGCTCAAAGGTGTACTGCCGCTCCAAGACCCCACTCCATGTCACCGTTTGCCGCGAGCGGATCAAGTCAATGGGTTCATGCTCAATCACGACTTCGCTGTGACCGATCAATTTCTGATCAGCGCCGAAAACTTCAACAGAACCCTTCCATGCTCCCTTTTCCTTAGTAGGGGTCACGAAATTCATCTGCCCGAGGGCTTCTTCCTGATCCTTGAACTCTTGAATGCGCTTTTGGGTCTCAGGATTCGTCTCGTGGTCAAAGGTGCGCAGGTACAAACCATCGAAGACAATCGCTGGCGTCCAGCCGTCGTAACAGACCGACGAATACACCTGCACATCGGTGCCCGGGATGATGTAGTTCCACGTGACGAGGTCGGCCTGCCAGCCCTGGGAGTAGTAGTTCGAGTCAACGAACGTGCCGTACGGCTGGCCCGCGCCAAAGAAATCAGGGCCGGTGTAAATCCGGTTTTGGTCCGAGTCAATGACACCGAACGAGAACATCCCACCGAGCTCAAGGCGACTGCGCAAGTGACCACCGCCGTCGAACTTAGTGTTCATCCAATAGTGCGTCTGACCATTGGAAAACTCACTGGCACGAGCCACGTTTTCATACCCCACGTGGGTACCTTGACCATCAAAGATGGACGGGCGACCGTGCCAGGTGCCTTCAATGACCTTTTGCCACTCACTGGGGGCTTCGACTCCCGTGTTGACGAAAATCGGAGCATTAGCTGCATTCCCAGCCCCGGACGAATTGGCTTGATCAGTCATTGAATGTGTACCTTCCAAAGCGCCCTAGGGCGGTCAAGGGCGCGGCGAATATTGCGCGAGAAGCCTTTATACGCCCCAAAAACAAAGCATATCCCAAAAGTCTAGACCCGAACCCGGTTCAGGCCACGACTCGTGGACCCCTAGCCGAAAATCTGGGCTAGTCCACACCCAAGTCCATGGACAGCTTGCTTGGCGCGGCGATGGTAGGCAACGCGGCGTAACCGATGACTATCACCTGCTAGCGGCGGCGAACTTGCCCGATGGTCTTAGGCGGATCCGTTAGCAACTTCTCTAGAGCAGCCAGAGCCTGAGAGTCATCGCGAACGTATGCATCAAGAAAATCGACGACGAGCGCTGTGAGATCCGCTCGGGTTTGTGCCGGATCGGTTGTTGGTTCACTGTCGAGAAATCCCCGAGCACAAGTGGGATCCAACGGGTAGCCCATCCCAAAATGGTTGGCACCATCCCACTGCACAAACCAAGCGTCATCGCGACCACCGGGAATGCCCTGCTCAAACGTCATGATGATCGGGTTGAAGGTGGCCGGGTCTTGCCCTGGGTACCGAGCTGCACTGCGCTTCATCGTTCCGTCTTCGGTGCCTGCCATCAACAGGGCAGGGATATCAGAAGCACACTCAAGAACCGTGCCATCGGGGTGACCCAGAACCTGAGCCGGAACAGTGTGGGCCGCATAGGCGACTACTGCGCGCAGCGACGGAAAGTACGACCGGCGAGCCGATTCCAGCGCAACGGTTCCGCCACCCGAATGCCCGCCGAGAACGAGGCGATCCAAGTCCATGACACCGGCCAAGGTGCCCTCCGCATTGAGAACGGCTAAGCGATCAAGAATGGGCTGAATAGCTATCGATGGTGGGCGAGTGCCATACACCCCTGCTTGAAGTGCAGACAGATCAAGACCTGGCGTAGTGCCATAAAAACCTGGCATTTGTTCGCCCACCAGATCAAAGGTGACGCACACGTAGCCGGCTTCCACCAAGTTGATCATCAACCAACGCAGCGAATCCTGACCAATGTTGACGCCACCAAGAAACAGCACGACAGGTGCCGGCGACCGCTTGGCCGCCGGCATAATTCCCGACATGTCGACTTCGAGGGTGTTCGGATTCGTTGCTGCGTAGTAAACGCGCAGGTGCGCCGTGTCGTAAGGGGCTTCCAAACCGTCGACTTTTACTGCGTCCCACAGGGAACGAACGAGAAAATCCTGTTCACTCATCGTCGTCTCAGCGAATTTCTACTTGGTCCAGAACTTGCCGGCGTGGGGTAACTGGCGCTGCGTTCCACCCAGCGCCATCACCAATTGGTCACAGATGTCCTGGCCGAACAACTTCACAGCAACACTGTTAGCCGGGTCGAGCTGAGCAACCGTGTGACGCCAGTCTTCGGTGTATCGACACAATTCATCCTGCTGATCGGCAGGAACCGGGTCGGCTGCATCAAACATCTTCATCCACTCGTCAAGCATGTAATCGGCTTCGCCTTGAATAAGGTCAACCGTCTTTTGCTCCGGCGGTCCGGAGTAACAAAAAGCGATCGGTGACAGCACCTGGCGCACATAGCCTGACGGCGACATGAACCAGTCAAGTTGCGGGTTGTCCCGTCGAACATTGAGCCAACGCTCGTTAAGCGGCTCGTAGTACTTGAAGTAATAGTCGGTGTTTACAGCCGCTTCGCGCCGGGCTCCGAAATCCATAAATCCCCACGGACGCTCACCAAAGCAGGCAAAAGCCATACCGAAGAGGGGGACGTCAACCTGTGGTCCTGGACTGATCGTGATGTGCATGTTGGCAAATCCGTTCTTGGGATCTGCCATCCACGAATACACCATCCAGTCAATCTCTGGACCAGCAAAGCACTGCACTTGTCCGTGAATCCCCGAACCGATTTCGCCAGCAATTTCCAAACCGTTGGTGGACGGATCTAGCTCGAGTTCGAAGCGGTCCTGCAGTTTCGCCATCATTTCGGCCAACTTCTCGCGCCACTGTTCGTATACCCACGTCACATCAACGGGGCCACTTTGGGCGACCAACTCTTCAACAGTCACCATGGTTTCGCCCATAGCAGCCTCCTCTTTTTAGGTGAATCTGACGCACAAACCGATTGGGGTGCACACAGAATCGGGTGATTCTCCGGTGGAGTCAATCCTATCCGGACAATGTGGGACTTTGGTCACGCGAATTAGGGCCAAACGCGGAATGAGTCTCTGCACATTTTCGCTTCATCGGTTCGCCAACTAGCCCCGAACAAACAGGCCAATCGAGGCCGCAGTGCCCATGACGATGACGATCCAACGCAGTGCAA
Organism: Bifidobacterium breve; assembly: GCA_945881995.1. GTDB lineage: Bacteria > Actinomycetota > Actinomycetes > UBA12327 > UBA12327 > AcAMD-2. The sequence continues at coordinate 3,458 of CAMCVY010000012.1, forward strand.
CGTCAGGGACGCGCAAACCCACTCGAGCGCCAACAAAACCACCCACCGTGGACGACACGACCAAAAGCGCTGCGGGGAGCCAATCCACCCGACCGGCCACGATGAAGAGGCAAGCACCAGCAGCAACGCAACAAAACGACAGCACTGACTTCATGCCGTTGCTGGCCTTCATGTTGGAATGCAAAAGGGTGCCCAAAATGGTCAACAACACGATCCCCAAAGCGGCACCGAAGTACGAGCCATAAGCGCCCGCGAGGAAGATGCACACGCCCAAAGCAACGCTCATGCGGGCGTTGGCTAACTGTGGCCCCGAACCGCGCGCTTGAAGCATGCGCGTTAACCAAGGGCGGGCGGCAAATAAGCCGACCGAGAGCAAAATCAAGTACGGGACAACAGTGGTGAATGAGTCACGAGGTGTAACGATCAACAGCAACGCTCCCGCTACGCCACCGGCTGAAGCCACCACGATCAATCGCGTGCGGATGGCTGCGACTTGATCCATAACGTGCCGATAGCCGTACGCGCCGCTGGCATATCCGGGGAGCAATCCGATGCTGCACGCGATATTTGCCGAATACGGCGGTACACCGGCCCACAACAACACCGGAAAAGCAATCAAGGTTCCACCGGCAGCCACGGCATTAATCGCGCCCGCACTAAAGCCGGCCGCAATCACTGCGAGGATTTGTGCAAGCCCTGAGTCCATTGACGGGTCTATTCGGCCGGCAGTGCGCTGGGCTCACTGTCGGGAGCCGAACGTGTGTAGCTCACGGCCATCCCCTTCCGCGGCAAGTAGCGCAAGACCACGGCCGCCCCGGCCAGCGCAAAAACTGCTGCGATCACTGCTGTGACATGAACGCCGGTCAAGTACGCCTGACCCGCCGCACAGGCTTGACCGGCTTCACACAGGAATTCCTGTCCAGCTTTTTGTGCAGCCGCAGGGTCCGTCTCGGCAAGGCCGCGAAGGACGACGTAGGTGTCACCAATTGATCGACTCGCCTGATCGCGCACCGATTCAGGCAAGAAAACCAACGATGGCTGAATCGCGCGGGCATACATGACCTGCAGGATCGTTCCAAAGACGGCAATGCCGAGTGCGCCGCTGACTTGCCGCGTCGTGTTATTCACCGCAGCACCAGCGCCAGCATTTTCCGGCGGCAAGCTCGACATCACTGATTCAGTAGACGGCGCCACGACATTAGCCAACCCTGCACCGGTGAAGAACCCGAGGACGTAGACGTGCCAGACCGGATCGTCTAAAGAGACAAAGAGGTACCCAAACAAAGACATCGCTAGAACGGTCAACCCCAAAGCGATGGTGAACTTCGGTCCGATCCGAGCAACGAGCTTGGGCGCCCGCGGGGCAAAGATCACCTGAGCTATTCCCACGGGAAGTACCGACAGCCCGGCCTGCAAAGGAGTCAAGCCCTTAACAAATTGGAAGTAGAAGGTCAGAAAGAACGAAATCCCAAAGAGGGCAAAGAAGGCAAACCCAGCCGCGATTGAAGCGGCACTAAAGCGCGGATTCCTAAAGAACCGCACGTCGAAGGACGGGCTATCAATCTTGCTTTCCACGAGCACGAACAACGCCAGTATCGCGACACCAAAGACAATCATCCCGGTTGACAACACCGATGACCAGTCACGCTCTTCTCCGCCGTACACCAAACCAAAAATCAACGCGCCCAAACCAACAACCGACAAGACAATTCCGGCCGGATCGATTTTGCCCGGGTTGGCATTCTTTGATTCAGGAACAAGGAACCACGCGGCAATGAAGGTGCCAATAACAATGGGGACATTGATGAAGAAGATGCTTCCCCACCAGAAATAATCCAGCAATAACCCACCCACGATGGGCCCCAGGGCCAGGGATGCACCGGTGCATCCAGCCCAAATCGCGATCGCGCGACCGCGCTCGGCTGGCGGGAAAACGTTAGTCAAAATCGACAGTGTTTGGGGTGTAATCATCGCAGCCCCGATAGCCATCAGCGCGCGGTACCCGACCAGCTGGTTCGGGCTTTGCGACTGCGACGCGGCCAGCGATGCCAGGCCGAACAGCACTAACCCGATCATGAAGATGCGCTTACGACCCCAGCGGTCGCCCAGGACACCTGCGGTGAACTGCAAACTCCCGAACACCACTGCATAGGAAAGGATCGCGCCGGTCAATTGGGCTTGGCTAGCACCCAACTGCTGCGAGATACTCGGCAACGCAACATTCAAGATCGTGTTGTCGATGATCACGACAATCAACCCTGAAACCAGGGTAAGCATCGTTAACCAGCGACGACGATAAATGCGCTCTTCGACGGTCTCCATGACCGATGAATCTATCGGTTACCCCTACCAGTCATTCGACAAGAGCATCTTGCGCATCTTCTCGGCGGTGTCTTCGCCCACGATCTTGCCCACATCGCGCCATACCGGGTCAACCTCGGGGCTGAACAAGTTGTACCGCAGCTGGTGATCGTGAGCCACGATTTCTTCCGTGTTCACCGTCGCCGCGACATCATCGGGAACCCCAGCATCGATCAAGTCAAGCCAGTAGTTCAGGTACGTCTTGACGGGACCACGGCCCTGATCGTCGTCTTCACCTGAGAACCGGCGGAAGGTGGGCTCCGTGGCACGGCTAACCAACATCCATGGCGACATCATCGCGTACTGACGAGGTCCAATTTGCGCACGCGAGAGCCCTTCCCACTTGATCGTGTCATTGAACGTCTCAGTCAAGCCGCCATAGACGTAATCCATATACGGAACATTGACCGACAACTCCGCCTTCGTCACCAGGTCAAGGTGAAAGGCCAAACTCCCGTTGGCGTTCACCGAGTCCAAGGTGAAGTGCGGCAAGGGTGAGTCTTCTGCGGTAAAGCCAAAGATCATGTGGGTGTCCATCTTGAACTTGTCCACCGTCAAACCGGCGTAAACAATCTTCTTCACCTTGTCCGACTTGAACACTCGCATCTTGCCGACGGGGTCTGGACCAAACGGGCTCATCAAGGTTAAGTAATCGCCACCGTCTTCGCCGTGGACTTCAACCGCGCCGGTGCGCTCCACCATCTCGGCTAGCGTGCGCTCAGCAAGGTCCTTGGGCAAACTCATGAAAAACTCCTCCATCGGTGGTGCCCCCGGCGTGGGGACCGTGCTCGTTCAGGCGTGACTTTAGTCCCGAAATACCCGTGTTGCCTGCCCTAACGGTAAAAAAACGGCAACCAGGGTGTCTTTCCTGGACCCGATATGGAAGGGTACCGGCACTAACCACGCAGGATTGGATAACAGACTAACTCTTAGGCAACGTCCAATCCCCACTTTTGCTCCACCCGAAACGAGGAATCCAACATGGCGGAAACAGTTGCTCTCATTGCTGACATGGTTGACGGCGCAGGCGCCCTTGACGTCACGGACGTTTGGGAAAACGGCTGGAAGATCTCCAATGAATTGATGGACAAGATTCGCCCAGTCTTCGAGCTCCACCGTGACCCCGGCTACGCAGACCTTGAGCAATACGGCGCCGACGGTATTGAAGGTCCTGGTGGATCACTCAACGCATTCACCGGCCCCGAAGTTGACTGGTTGGCCCACGCCTGGATCGGTGACTTCAAGCGCGCGTTCGTCAACGTGCACGTCACCGCGTGGCTTGGCCCGCACATCGACGTTCCCCACTTGGGCATTGCTTTTGGCACCTCGCCTCGCCCGTGGATGTACTTGGACACACCTGCCCGTCAGGACCTGAACACCAACATCGACTACTTCGACAAGTACATCGAGCCACGCAACGACCACTACCTCGAATTGCGCGTGGACCCACGCCTGACCCAGTTCGTCAGCCGTAGCGCCTACATCCGGCAGGTCCTCTCCGACGTGGCCATCTGCTCCTCGCTGGACAACAACGAGGAGAACTGGGAACTCATGCGCACCGAGGCCCACCGCCTGGTGGACATCTGGCTTGGCTGGGTGAAGGAAGCTACGCCCGTCCCGGTCGAAAAACGTGCTGAATTGGCCGAGCGGGATCTGATTTTACGCCGTACCATCGTGAAGCGAGACCCTGCCAACGTCCTAGCCGCTCGCCGACTTGGACCTGACATCGAAGAGCGTTTGGTCAATGCACTCTGGGGAGCTGACCGCCAGATTCCTCGACCATCCGTTTCCTAACGACCTACTAGCGCTGAAGAGGTAAACATGACGCAAGCACCCGAAACCACAAAGCCTGGTGGACCACCCGCACACGCCGCAGCCGGTGGACCCCCACCCGGTGCTGGCGGACCTCCTGGTGGAATGCCTGACTTCACTGCCATTGCTGAGCGGTACTTGACTTCTGAGCAGACCGACTTTGATGCCATCGTCGGACTCGAGAAGGAATTCGCCATTGGCGTGAAGATGGTCATGCGCACGTTGCACGAGCAAGTGCCTTACCAGCACGAACTCAACGATGCGGTCATCAAGTTGCACTTGCAGGCCGTCCAGTTTGCTAAAGAGCGCGATCTGATGGACGACTGGAACGCACATGATGTGAAGACCATGAAGCCGGTCAACGAGCGCATGGGTCAACTCATCGCCGTGACGGGAAAGAAGGAACTCGCGGTCCTGGCTGTTGCTGGCTACAGCTCCTGCCACTACCACATGGTCCTGGAGACCACTCGCTCCGAAGATGGCATGCGACGCTCGTGGATTTCCCCTTTCAAGACCTGCCTCGCCGCCGGATCACGTATCGGTCAGTTCGATATGACTGAGCAATGGCTGTGGGAAAACTACGTTGTTCCTCGCTTTGAGGGCTACGCCAAGGACCTAGGCGTGGAATTCGAATTCGCCACGTGGGACGACGCCACTCGCGAAGTATGGGTTCAAGTCAAGTCATAGGTTGCATCACGACTGCAAGTAAGCCGCTCTTCACCACGAAGGGCGGCTTACTTATTTCTTATTTCGCAGGGCCTTATTCCGATTCGAAGTTGGCGTGCTCCTCGCGAATCGCGTCCACTTCTTCGCCAAAGAGCGCCTGCGATGCCGCCGAGTCGGCGTACTCCTCAAAGCGCGCAATCTGCCCATTAGTCACGGTCACAATCAAGACGGTCGGCACGCGCACGGGTTGTCCATCAGCCGATGTGCCAATCGTCACAGCCTGCAAAACAAAGCCACCGTCAAAGACTGTGCATTTGACTTCATCAATTCCAAGAACCGCACCTGCATTAACCCGTCGCGTGCGACTTGGTGTGGTGTGGATTGGCGCTTCCCATTCACCGATGTTGTGCCAGGTGCTGACCCCCGGTGCGTAGAGGTGCTCTTCGGCCCGTTTACCGGCCACGAAAGCTGGCAACCACTGCCGGGCTACCTCATACGCAGCCTGCACACCCGCTGATGTGGGCTGGTCAAAAACGATCTCCACGGCCGACCTCCATAAATTTGCAGACAGAACTCAGACGATGCCATAAGTGGCCACCCGACCGTCCGGTTAGGGTCAAAAGCCCCTAGGGTTTCGGACATCACCGCGAAACGATCTACTCCAAAATAGTCCTGCTTTTCTACTCGACCTCAGATGACCTGGAGATCACATGACGCAACTCATTGCCGAACGCATCCTCGACCGCATGACCGATGCCGAGCGCGAGCGGGCCGCTGTCGTCGAAAGCGTTCTGCCCACCCTGCGCGCGAATGCACCTATTGCTGATGCCGATGGACGCTTTGCTCCAGGCAATGCCAAGGCCATCGCGGACTCTGGGCTCCTTGGACTAGTTATTCCCACCGAGTACGGGGGCATGGGCGGAAGCCTGCGCGACCTGACTGCAGCGACCTACGTCATGGGAACGGCATGTGCCTCAACAGCACTTGCCTACTTCTTTCACAACTCCTCGTCGTCCCGCGGCATGTTGCCCTTAGGTGCCATTGATGCTGGTTTGTACACAGATGAAGAAGTCCCCGTAGTGCGAGCCTTTGCGGAAAAGATTTTGACCTTCATGGGAACCGATGCACTGTGGATCGGGAACTTCGCGAGTGAATCGGTGAAGGCTGAAACGGCCAATGTCGTCATTCAAACCGAAGCCAAGAAGGTGGACGGCGGCTGGAGCGTCAGTGGCACGAAGTCCTTTGGCTGCCTGTCGTCTGTTGCTGACTACTACCTCGTGACCGCCCGCCTAGAAGGCGCTACTGACCTCAACGGTTTGGCCCTGTTCTTGGTTGATCGGACCCAAGATGGCGTGGAACCGCGCACCCACTGGAACGGCCTGGGAATGCGCGCCTCCGACAACGACGGCTGCATTCTTAACGAAGCTTTCGTTCCCGATGACATGGCACTGACCCTGCACGGGGGATTCCAGCGCGCGACCCAAGTTGCTCGCGGTACCTGGGTGGGTAACCAGATCGCCATCGCTTCCATCTACGCCGGTGTGGCACGTAATTCCTACGAGTACGCACTTGATCGCACGATGGCTATGAAGTTCGGTGACACCGGAGCTTCAATTGCGACCAGCCCGATGCACCAAATCCTCATTGGCGAGACTGAGCAAAAGCTCGAGGACCTCCACATGTGGCTCCGTCGTCAAATCGATCTGGAATCCAGTGAACCCCCGTTGCTGCCTAACGCTGACGTTGCACGCACCTGGCGATTGACCAAGGGGACCATTTGTGAGCGTGCCTTTGAAGTCACGGCAAACGCCCTCAAGATGTGCGGCACTAGTGGCGCCCTGATGGACAACGAGATCGGTCGGTCGCTGCGCGATGCGGCCATGGGATTGGTCCAGGCCTTCCCGGCCGAGCGAGGCAAGCTTGATGTCGCTAAGCAGATAACCAGCGGTGAGGGTTGGGCTGGCATGACCGCAGGGGTACCAAAGAAGGACTAGCACGGGAGGATTGCCCCTGAGCGCGTCCGCCCCAGGGCTAGGCGTGGGACTTTGGTCCTACGCGTGGCCATACCTGACCTATCGGGTCGCGCCCTGCTCCAGGCCGCCGTACTATGAAGGCACGGAAATTCTGGGGGACCCAACGGAACTCCCCCGTGAGTTCCACAACCAAATGACCGGCGAGCAATCCCAGCGTCGGCTGGCGTAATGAAGGACGGAAGCTGTGCTTAAGAATCTTTGGTGGCCCGTTGAATTCAGTTCCAACGTTGTTGACCGCCCCTTGTCGTTGAAGGCATTGGGACAATACTTCGTGTTGTTCCGGGACTCGAAGGGCCAAGTCAACTGCTTGAGCGACCTGTGTGTCCACCGCGGTGGCCCCTTGTCCGAAGGTTGGTTGACCGATGACAAAGATTCGCTCGTCTGCCCCTACCACGGTTGGGAGTTTGGTGGCGATGGGCAGTGCACCAAGATTCCGGCTCAGCCACAGCGCAACATTCCTACCAAAGCACGCGTTGACTCCTACCCCGTCGTTGAGAAGTACGGCTACGTGTGGGCCTTCTTGGGCGACCTTCCTGAAGAAGAACGCCCCCCTATCCCCGACATCCCCGAACTTGACGACCCACAGTTCAAGCGCGTTGAAGGTAGTTACTACTGGAAGGTGAACTACGAGCGAGCCATGGAAAACGGCATGGACGGATCGCACGCAGCGTTCGTCCACGGCAGTCGATTCGGAAACATCAAGGACCCCTCGGTCCCCGACTTTGACGTCACGACCACCCCATGGTCAGGCCTTTCCACCATTCCGTTGAAGGCTCCGCCGAAGAACTTGGGTGGCCTCTGGGGCAAGTTGTTCAAGTTCAAATACAAGAAGGAAGTGGGTGACGGGCCAGTACTGACGCACGTCAAGGCCGGTTACTTCTTGCCTAACATCAACGTTTTGTACGTTCCGCTGCCGATCGGCAACATGGTGCTCATCGATGCCCACGTCCCCGTGGACGAGAACCACACGCGCTCGATGTACATCGGCCTGCGCGACTTCATCAAGGCTGAATGGGCCGACAAGGACACGCACAAGCGTATCCAAGACATCTTCAAGCAGGATGACAGTGTGCTCAAGAAGCAGCGTCCGGAAATCTTGCCGTACCAGCTCTCGGATGAACTGCACATTCGCTCAGACATCCTGCAAACGACCTACCGCCGTCGTCGCAACGAACTCCTGGACCAAGGCTGGGGCATTGACATGCACCAGATCGTCGGCGATGGACCGCGTGACGTCGCAGTGGTTATTCCTTCACCAGCCCGCAAGAACAATCCAGAACTTGCGAATGCTTGGGTGCACAAGGAAGTCAATTCGAAGGTGATCTTGGGTGGATCCAAGGCAGCAACCGCTGCAAACGCTGGCGGGAAGACGGCCTATGAAATCGAAGAATCCTAGATCCATCCTGCACTCAACATAAGGAATCCATATGACAGAACGCTGGGCCCAAAAGCTCAACGTCGACAAGCTAGAGCAGATCAAGGCACGCCTTGGGATGAAAGAACTTCACAGCGAAGATGGTGGGCCATTCCACACCATTACCAACGCTGCTGGAGACAAGGATCTGGGCATGACTCGGGTTTTGGTTGGCGATGACTTGGTGAAGAAGGTCGTCTACCACGCCATCACCAACGAGATTCACCCGCCAGGAGCCCCTGCCCCCTTCCTTCTTGACAGTCACATGGTCTTTGCATTTACCGATGAGCAATCACCCATTCCGCACTGGACCTTTGACTCGGTCTTTAGCGCCCCGTTCTACGCGATGCACTTGGATCTGCTCCCACGTGTGGATCTTGGTTCGCACCGGACCTACATGGACTACGTGTTCGGCCACTTAAACGACACCTACGCGGCCGGTAAATCGCACCCAGGCTTGTCCGAGGCTCAGCTGACTCCACGCCAACGGTCAATTATGTCGCAGTGGATGTTGGCCTACCGCGTTCACGCCGACAACTACCCAGCGATGGATGTCAACGTTCAGGCTTATCTTGACTGGTGGTTCCAGCTAGTAGACGAAGGTCTGCCGCAAAACGTTCTGGACTCAATCAAGGACACTGACCTTGTAGCCCGAGATGCGGCCAACCGAGGATTGATCTTCAACCGTGAGGTTGACCCCGTCTGGGATCTCATTGGCCCCATGGTTGGCGATCGCCAATCCGAACTACTGCGTGCTCAACTTGAGACCAACGAGGTTGTTTACGAAGTCCCAGCTGACTTCAAGGTGCCGGCTCGCACCGAGCCCGTCATGAGTCACTAGACCAGATAAAAAAGACGCTCACTTCGGTGGGCGTCTTTTTTATTGTCAACTGCTAAATCGCATCGCGCTTACTAGGCAAGCAATTCCGCTGGCGGAAAGACTCCGGCCTTACTGACCAGTGACGGCGTCTTTCGGTCCAGGATTTGTGCAAACCACTCGCTGGCCTCCAGTAGCTTGTCGAGATCCAGGCCGGTTTCAATTCCGCTGCGGTGCAAGGCGTACACCAAGTCTTCCGTCGCGATATTTCCTGTGGCCTTAGGCGCGAACGGACAGCCGCCAATACCGGCCAAGCTGGCATCGAGGATAAATACTCCGGCATCCACAGCGGCTAACGCGTTGGCATAACCGGTATTTCGGGTGTTGTGGAAGTGCGCGCGCAACGGAATGTCCCCAGAGGCTGCCCTGACTGCCTCGAATCGTCGCTTTACATCGGCGGGTACCGCGACTCCAATGGTGTCTGCCAAGGCGATTTCCGCGACGCCGTACTCCGCCGCTTTTTCAGCCAGCATCACCGTCCGGTCAATGGAAACTTCACCTTCAAAAGGGCATCCAAAACTGGCGGCCAACGTCACGGTCGCCTTGATGCCGGCTTCTCTCGCCAGCGGGATGACCTCCTCCAAGACGGCCAAAGTTCCCAGCGAATCCATCCGCTGATTGCGCTGACTGAAGGTATCGGTGCTCACCACAACGACGTTGACTTCCTTGACGTTGGTGGTGACTGCTCGGTGAAAGCCTCGAGTGTTCAGTACCAAACCAATACTCGAGAACCCATCGATCACTCCGAGACCCGCCAGCACGCCTTCGGCGTCGGCCATCTGAGGAACGGCCTTGGGGTTGGCGAAAGAAGCTACTTCGGCGCGATCAATTCCCGCACCCACTGTGCGCTTGATGAGTTCAATCTTTTGCTCGGTGGTCAAGAACGCGGGGTCATTTTGGAGCCCGTCACGGGCAGATACTTCAACCACTTGGACGCGAGTCATACATCCTCATCTTCTCGGGCCACTTGCTTCACCTTCATGAGTGGCCATCCACTAGATTTCAACCCTACCCCGACCACAATTATTCCGTGGTCGCCCCGAGAGGAGCCTCATGAGCGCCAAGCCCCTCGACAGCGATGTCCAGGCCAACTACGTCGGAGCCTTTGATGGGTCGCTGACGTTCGGAGAGCACCCGATCTTGCTCATGGTGGATGTGTGCAAGGCCTACATTGATCCCGAATCACCCTTGTATGCCGGTGTTGAATCATCTGCTGAATCCATGAAGCGCCTCGTCGTGGCCGCTCGTGCCGCTGGCGTTCCTGTTGTCTGGACTCGCGTGGAGTACGAACCCGGCGGCGCTAACGGTGGTTACTTTTACAAGAAGGTTCCCGCTCTGCGTATGTTTGACAAAGGTTCCCCCTTTGGCGAGTGGGTTGAAGGCCTGGAACCTACTGGAGACGAACTCGTCGTTACCAAGCAATACCCGTCAGCCTTCATCGGTACTGACCTAGCCGACACCTTGCATGGTCAAGGCATCGACACCGTGCTCATCACGGGCTGGTCAACCTCAGGATGCGTTCGGGCAACCGGCGTCGACACGGTTTCCTACGGGTTTATCCCGATCATCGTGCGAGAGGCGGTGGGCGATCGTCACCCTGGTCCGCACGAAGCTAACCTCTTTGACCTACAAGCCAAGTACGCCGAAGTTGTATCCGAAGAACAAGCCCTCGATTACATCAAGGACCGGAGCTAGACGTTGATTACTCACATTGTGTTGATGAAGTTTGCTGATCCCGCCAACCGCGACGAAGCTAAGACGAGCTTGGAGACGTTAGGCACACAAATCCCCGAGATCAAGACCCTGCACGTGGGCCTGGACGTCGTCGGTTCGGAAGTCTCCTACGACCTCGCCTTGACCACCACACACGACTCGATCGAGGACCTCAAAGCCTACCAAGCCAACCCAGACCACATGGCATTTGGTGGTTGGTTGCGACCGCTGCTGACTAGCCGCGTCGTCGTGGACTACGACAACTAACCGTTATCGATCAAATCGTCCAGCACGTTGGCGATGCGCTTAACAACATCTGCAGTTCCTGGATACGCATTAGCTGATCCTCCCGATCCGCCGGGGCGGTAGGCGGCCGGAGCGTGGATCGACACATTCTGGGTGTAATCGAGCAAGCCTTCATCGCCATACTCGCGGCCAAATCCGGACTTCTTCACACCACCAAACGGTGCACGCGGAGTCATTCCGGTCCGATTATGGGTATTGATGAACACAAATCCAGCTTCGATGCGCTGTGCAACCTCGAAAGCCTGCTGTTCATCCGCACTCCACACTGACGCCGCCAGTCCAAGTTCGGTTGCATTGGCTCGAGCAATGACTTCATGGACACTGTCATAGGGCTGGATCGGAACGAGCGGACCAAACTGCTCCTCGCACACCAGTTGTGCATCATCGGGGAGATTGAGCACGATGCGGGGACGCACAAAGTAGCCATTGGCAACCACTTCCACATCGACCACGGTGCCCACTTCGATGACCTCACCCCCAGCCGCAACGGAATCCTTGACCAAATTCTCTAAGCGCTCTTGTGCTGCTCGCGACACCACAGGTCCGACGGTCACGCCATCAGTCATCGGGTCTCCAACGACGACGGAGCGCTCGCACGCTGCGACAAATCCTGCAATGAACTCGTGGTAGCGCGATCGTGGAACATAGATTCTTTTACTCGCCATGCATACCTGTCCACCCATCATGAAGGTGGCAAGTGCAATGCGATCCATGGCCGCTTCATCTAACACCGCGTCCTCAAGGAAGATTGCGGCGTCATTTCCGCCCAGTTCCATGACGGTTGGAGTGATCATTTGCGCAGCGGCCACGCCGATATGGCGAGCCACCACATCACCACCAGTAAAGGCCACCTTGCGGACCAAAGGATGGGTCACGAGGGCTTCGCCCGCTTCAGGCCCACCGTGGACCACTTGGATCACACCATCCGGTAAGCCGCTCGAAATGACATTCAGAAGTTTGGTAACAGCCAGCGGCGCCTGCGGTGAAGGCTTCACGATGATCGAGTTGCCAGCGACCAAAGCCGGTGCCACCTTCAGCATGGACAAAATAATCGGTGCATTCCACGGCGTAATGGCCAATACGACACCAAAGGGAACCCGGGTGCGCACAAGTTTGCCCGCGTCATCGTCAATGTAGTGCGTAGCCAAAACTTTCTTCGCCTGATCGATGTTGAAACGCATGAGCGAGACTGAATACATCGCTTCGCCACGCGAGTCAGGAAGAGGCTTGCCCACTTCTTGAGTAAGCAGAAGCGCGATTTCATCAAAAATTTCAGGAGTAACGAGATCGGCCGCAGCCGTCAAGGCTACGCAGCGATCCGCGAGGGACAGCGCTGACCAGGTTTCGAACGCTTGATGAGAGCGCTGAACAATCGCATCAATATCCGTGACAGCGGTCTCGATCACTTCACCGACCACTTGATCAGGGAAAGTCGGATTTTCACGACGAATGACGATCACGGCGTGTCCTCAATCCTTCCGATCAGCGGTTATGAATAACGCTCTTCAAGCGACAGCAACTCGGGCTGACCCAACAACGTGGTCAGCTCGTCCCAACTGAGTTTATCTACTGCCTGAGCACTGCCGTCAGTGGCAATTGCTTGATACAAGCCCATCAGAGCCTTGGCAGCTGCCAGTAGAGGTGCCACCGGATATAGCGCGACCTTCACACCGAATTCAGCCAGTTGAGCTGGAGTCAATGGTTTGAGGTGTGGATCTGCCTCGGAGACATTGACCATCAACTCAGCATCAGGCAGCGCTGCATGGACAACGGCCAACCGCTCTGCATCGGTGACGCCCTCGATGAAGACCAAATCGGCGCCGGCAGCGGCAAACTCCCCGGCTCGCTCAATCGCAGCATCAAGACCTAAAACACTCATCGCATCAGTGCGGGCGATAACGACCAATCCGGTGTCTGCCTCCACAACCGCCCGCACTTTTTGTACAGCTTCAGCCTGGTCAATGACTTCCTTGCCGGCCATGTGACCACAACGCTTGGGATTGATCTGGTCCTCGAGGTGAAGCCCAGCAATGCCAATGTGTGCGTACTGCTCGACGGTGCGTCGTGCATGAAGCGCGTTGCCATAACCGGTGTCTGCATCCGCGATCAGCGGAAGATCGATGACCGAAGTAATGCGCTGCGCCGCTTCGGCGATTTGTGATCCGTGAATGTAGCCAAGGTCTGGGAGACCAAGCGTCACGGCAGAGGCGATTGCGCCAGAGAAGTGGGCAACAGAAAAGCCAGCACGAGCCAAGAGGAGGGCCGACACCGCGTCATAACACCCCGGAGCTTGCACACACCCAGGCTCAGCCAACAGCGTGCGCAACCGATCGGACGACACGGTCATCTACAACTCCCTCATCAGGCGACTACAACCTTCAATACGGTCATCCATACCTATTGCGCGCAGCATGTGCCACAGGACGGCGATGTTAATCGGAATGACCGGCTTACCAAGGTAACCCTCAAGTCCCTCGGCCTGCTTAACAAACGACAGGTTGGTGCCGACTTGAACAATGGCCTCAACATCTGGGCCATCAATTTCTTTGATCGTCCGGCCAATTTCCTCTGGGGTGACCTCAGCGATAGCGGTGGCCGTCTTACACCGGAGTCCCGTCACGCTGACCACATCAAAGCCCGCTTCGGTATAAAAGGCCGACACTTGCTTGTCGGCAACAGGTTGGTACGGCGAGAAAACCGCGATGCGCTTGACCCCAAAAGCGTTCAGCGCTGCAGCCGTTGATGTGGATCCTGTGCTCACCGGCAGTCCCGATAGGGCTTCTATCTTTTTCGTGAACCGCTTACTGCCTTCAAGCCCACCCCAGAAAGTTCCGGCCGACATCCCCATCATCATGTAGTCGGGCTTGCAGGTCAGTACCCGCTCAACCGCGTCTTCAATGGTGGTCTCCAGTTGCTCGATGAGCCCTTCGAATTCCTCGTCGTTGGACAAATTCGGATTGGTGATATGCATCCGGCCGGCATGAAAGGTCATCCCCACCGGACGCCACTGTGCGAGATCGTGTTCAACAACGGTGTTGGTGGACGGAACAATCACCGCAACCTTTGACCGCCACCCAGCTTGATCGGGCATTGCTCGTCCTTCCGAGTAAACAGCGAAACCGCGTTACGCAAAGACCACTAAATAACGTCGGCAGCCCGCAGCGCAGCGATTTCTTCATCGGTCTTACCCAGTACTGACTTCAAGATTTCGTCAGTGTGCTGTCCTAATTCAGGACCCACCCAGCGGACCTGGCCTGGGGTGTCAGAAAGCCGTGGAAATGCGTTCTGCATCGCAACTTCACCGTATTGCGGGTGCATGACCTTGACGATGGATTCGCGCGCCTTGAATTGAGCGTCTTCGAGCATCTCCGGAGCGCGGAAGATCTTGCCGTGCGGAACCTTGTGCTCAGTCATCAACGCGTCAACTTCCTCACTGGTCTTGGTAAGCGACCAGGCTTCAATGACAACGTCGAGTTCGGCTTGGTTCTCGCCACGAGCAGTGTGGTCTACAAAACGGGGATCATCTGCAAGTTCAGGTTGACCCATGCCTTCAGCCATGCGGCGGAAAATACTGTCGCCATTACCGGCGATGAGCATTTCGCCATCCTGGGTTGGGTACACATTCGATGGCGCGATCTTCGGCAGGATCGATCCGGTGCGTTCGCGAATATAATCGGCTTGGTCGTAGTCAATGACCAAGGACTCCATGACCGCCAACACCGCTTCATACAACGCCGAGTCAACAACTTGTCCGCGACCCGTGCGATTGCGTGCATGCAAAGACATCAAGGCACCCAAGGTGACGAAGGTTGATGCCAACGTGTCACAGATGGAGATTCCAGCTCGAGACGGCATCCGGTCTGGATCACCC